>JAPULR010000222.1 GCA_027294635.1 Chloroflexota bacterium
TCAACGTGAACGCAGTTTCCCCAGGCCTAACCGACACCGTCGCAGGACCCAACGTCAGCGCCACCAAGGCATACCGTGAGGCTTTCTTGAGCCAGGTAAGCCTGGGACGGGCGGCCCAGGCGGCTGACGTAGCCCAGGCCGTGCTGTTCCTAGCGTCTCCCCAATCCAGCTACATAACCGGCGAGGTGATCCACGTGGACGGCGGTTACGCGGCGGGCAAACTAACCGTCAGGGGATGAAGGACGCGGCTAACGAGTTCCAGAGGGTATCTACCATCGTCAACGGAGCGGCACAGGGCCGTAGAAACCTTATCGCCTATCCTCCCAGGGTACCGACCAACTCCTCCAACTCGGACACTGGAATCTCAGCGCGAATGGTCAGTCTGGTCCCACTGGTGTCGACCTGAATCTTATCCAACAAGGCCCGGGTCCTCTCATCTGGACTCAAGGCCGTGAAAAGGTCGAAAAACCCTCCTATGGCATCGCCCATCCTGGCAGCGGACTCACTACTAATGAAGTCCAGTTGCGCCTCCACGCTGAGTATGTCTCCATCCTTATCCAGCACCACCCCAATAATTTCCAGATCCTTCAAGGCATCCAGGGAGATGGGCAGCCCATCAAAGCCCCCGCCCAGGCCAGGGATACCTTCCAAAGGCTGGTCCATGGCCTGCAGCGCTTCGGGCGGGAGCTCTAAGGCCAGCTGAAACAGTCCATCGCCCAGGTCATTGAAGACGTCGTAGACCTGGCCGGAGACAGGGTCGCGCGTTCCGTCCTGAACGTCTATCACCGCTGTTACCGCGTCCCTTATTCCAAAGACCAGGGTATCCGTATCCAGGACACTAAGAGACACTGAATCTTCGTCGTCCTCAAAAGAGTGAAGCCTCTGGCCCTTATACACTGTGGTAGTAAAGTTCGTCGTCTCCTCGCTTCGCTTGATGGCTGCCACGATCTGGTCCTCGTCGAATACGCCCTTGGCAATGACACCAAAGGACTCCTCGGCCCGGGAGACATCGCCGAACAACACGGCGTAGGAAATCTGCCGGAAATCGATGCCCGTCTCTTCAAAGACCATCTCCAGCAATTGGTCAAAACTCTCCACGTCCCCCAAATCCGCGTCTATATTCTCAAAAAGGGCGGCGAAGTCCAAATCCTCCAGTATCTCCGTCACCTGGACGCTTCCTATGATGGTCGAGCCCGCAGGGACCAGGGTCTCGGGGACGTCGCTTTTACTGGTGCTGCCACACGCAGCAAAAGCCAGAAGTGTGGACACTGAAGCAACAAGAATGACAGCCGCAAACGTTACCTTGGGATACTTGAAAGATAGGTTCATGGTCTCCCCTTTGGGGCTATCTCAGGCGTTTCCTTGTCTCTTAACTTAATTGCAAGGCATTAAGACGTGGCATCACATTGACCGGGGTACAGAAATTTGTGTCCCGCTAAAGTCTATTATCTCACGATTACTTTATCGACACCCTTACTCTCAGGTCCCAACAAATTTGAACAGCATCTGGTAAACCGAATAGTCAAGCTAAGGCCACTCGGCACTTCCGTTAAGTGACATATGGCTCTGTTTTGACCTCTGCCCGGCCCATATAGTCGAAAGCGGAGATGCAGAAGGGGACCCACGCCATAAAGTCGACGCTTTCCACCCCCATCTACCAATGGGTTTCCCTTCTGCATCCACCTCACAGATCGCGAGCTTCTGAAAACCCGCGTTAGGGCAAGGAGGTTGGAATGGCACCCATTCCAGTGCTTGAGCAGTACCCTGAGAAGGCGCTTCTAGACGACGGCAGTGAGGTGAAGATCAGGCCGCTCGTTCCGGAAGACAAAATTCCTCTGCTCAAGTTCTTTGAGCAGATTCCGGAAACGGACCGGTTTTACCTGAAGGAAAATGTCGGATCTCCCGAAGTCGTTCATAGATGGACCGAGGAGATGGACCAGGACCGAGTCCTGCCCCTTGTAGCCGTAGTCAACGGCAAAATAGTCGCCGACGGTTCTCTCCATCGCAGCAGGTCCCGCGCACGTCGCCACGTTGGCGAAGTGCGGATAGTTGTTGACCATCATTATCGCCAGAAGGGCCTTGGCACTCGGCTGGTGCAGGAACTTACCAACATCGCCACCGACCTACGATTGGAAAAACTGATGCTTGAGCTGGTGGACCGGAGAGAGGATGCGGCTGTCGAGATGGCGGAGAAGATGGGAATTAGGAGGGTGGCCATTCTGCCTGGCCGGATAAAGGACATGTTTGGCGCCAGCCAAGACCTGGTCATCATGGAGAAATTGATCGAGCTAGCCAAGCAAAATTGAAGTGGCGGTGGAGCCTAGCCCGTATCGCCTTGCTCAACCCATTCAACCACCCGCTCGCCAATCATTACACTGGTGGCGTTGGTATTGGCACGAATAATGTCGGGCATAATGGAGGCGTCCACCACCCTCAGCCCCTCCAGCCCATGGACACAGCAGTACTGGTTTACCACGGCCATGGCGTCTGAGGACGGGCCCATTTTGCAGGTACCCGAAGAGTGGTGAGGCGTCTCAACGTTTGTGAGTATCCACCGATCAAGGGCCTCGTTCGAGGCGATGTCCTCATCATTAGGCAGTGTACGGCTCTCAAAGAAGCCGTCCAAGGGCGGGCCAGCGGCCAGCTTCAGGGCCAGCCTCACACCCTCTCGCAGCCGCTCCAGGTCCCAGGTGTCCGTGAGATAGCAATAGTTCAGCAGCGGGTTCTCCCGTGGGTCGGCGGAGGCGAGGCTCAGCTTTCCAGCGCCTCGCGCCAGCTCCAGGATTACCCTGAATCCCATATGAGGAGCCCCATCCACCACCTCTCCCGGATAGGGGCTAATGAACATGTCGTTCCGCACCCTGGAGCCGGTGGCGGTGTAGCGAAGACCCACCTGACTAATGAAAGGTTCCTCCCTGGCCTCCTCCGTTAGACGGAACCACATCTGCACCGATGGATGGTCGCGTAAATTTTCTCCTACCCCAGGCAGGTCATGAACCACAGAAATGCCCAGGCGGCGTAAGTCGTCGGCAGGGCCTACCCCCGAATGTAAAAGGATAAAGGGGGAGCCGATAGTGCCGCCACTCAGGACTATCTCACCGCCCTCCATCCTGAAGGTCTCCCCTCCGCTCTCCACCTCCACCCCCACGGCACGACGCCCATCAAAGAGGACCCGCCGCACCATGGCATTACCCCTGATAGTCAGGTTGAGACGGTGCTGGCTGGGCTTGAGGTATGCGATGAACGTGCTGATACGAAGACCATCAACGCTGTTGAGGGGTCGCGGCCCCACCCCTGAAGTATCGGGACTATTCATGTCGGATTCGTGGGG
>JAPULR010000223.1 GCA_027294635.1 Chloroflexota bacterium
TGCCGTAGGATACTCCTCATCCGCCTATTCCTCGACTAGCGCCTCCGCGACGGGCTCAGCTTCGGCCGGGGGAGCTTCTTCTTCGACCTCTTCCTCTTCTACCGCCTCCACGACGGGCTCAGCTTCGGCCACGGGAGCTTCTTCTTCCTCGGCATCTTCCTCGACTACCGCCTCCGCGACGGGCTCAGCTTCGGCCACGGGAGCTTCTTCTTCCTCGGCTACTGCCTCCACGACGGGTTCAGCTTCGGCCGTGGGAGCTTCCTCTTCGACCTCTTCCTCGGCTACTGCAGCCTCTTGCACCGCAACGGCGGCGGTCACCGCTTCAGCCGCCTGACCCCGCATCTGGGATTCTAGGAAGGCCTGATCCAGTTCGACAGGCTTTACCTCGGCAACCTCGCGGCGCTCCAGAACATCTATCACTCGCCAATTCTTGAGATGGGAAAGGGGCCTAGTCTCCTCAATTCTTACCAGGTCGCCCAATGAGCATGAGTTGTCGCGGTCGTGAGCATAGAACTTGGTGATCCGTCGCTGAGCCTTACCGTACAAGCGATTTCTTTGCTGCCACTGTACAGCCACCACCACGGTCTTATCCATCTTGTCAGAGACTACACGTCCCACCCTTAGCTTCCGTCGCTCCCTGCTCATACTTCTAACCCCTGTATTTCTCTCTCTCGCATCACCGTCCTGAATCTGGCGATAGTCCTTTTGGCGGCGCCTAGCTGGGCATTGTTGGCCAGCTGTTTGCTGGCGTTCCTAAATCTTAAATTCATAAGCTCTCGAAGGGTACTCTCCACCTCCCGCCGGAGGTCTTGGTCCGAAAGCTCTCTTACTTCATCTATACGCACATTACTCTCTATCCAGACCCCGCCAGGGCTGCCAGTCTGTCTCGCGGTACGATCTTGGTGGGGATAGGAAGCTTGTGAGAGGCCAGTCGCATAGCCTCAAGAATCTGGCTCCTTTCCGCTCCGGCCACCTCAAAGAGAATTTTGCCAGGTTTAACCACAGCCACCCAGTGGTCGACGCTGGCCTTGCCACCGCCCATCCGTGTCTCCGCTGGTTTTTTGGACACCGAGCGATCCGGGAAAACTCGAACCCATACCTTACCGCCGCGCCTCAGGTGACGCGTAATGGTGACACGTCCCGATTCTATTTGTCGGGCGGTGAGCCAGCAGGTTCCCATGGCCTTAAGGCCGTAGTCGCCGTGGTCCACTGAGTTACCCGCCGTGGCTTTCCCTTTTCGGCGGCCCCTCTGGACCTTACGGTATTTTACTCTCTTGGGCTGTAACATCCTCTAGCTCCCTATCGGTATCTTCCTCGTCCGAGGCTTCGTCGGCGTGTACCGTTACCTCAATGGTCTCCATCTCTTCAGCCTGCTCAGCGACCGGCTCAGGCTCAATGTTTCCTTTATAGATCCAGACCTTAACGCCTATCTGGCCCATGCCGGTAGACGCTTCAGCGTAGTTGTAGTCGATATCGGCTGTCAGGGTATGAAGGGGTACCCGGCCCTCCATAACCCTCTCCGTGCGGGCAATTTCGGAGCCCATTATGCGGCCCTTGATGATGATCTTTATCCCCAGAGCGCCCCCCTGCATTGTCCGCTGTAACGCCTGGCGGAGAGCCCGTCTATAGGCCACTCGTCGCACTAGCTGGTCAGCGATATTTTTGGCTACGAGGTAGGCGTTTAGCTCAGGCTGCTGGATCTCAAGTATGTTGAGCTGAATACGCTTTCCGGATATGCGCTCCAAGTTGCTACGTAGCTTTTTTACCCGCTCGCCGTCCCTACCGATTAGAATTCCGGGTCTAGCCGAATGGATATTTACGACCAGGTCCTGGGTACCTCGATCTATCTCCACCCGGGCAATTCCAGCGTCTGAGAAGGTCGCATACTCCTTCTTTATAGCGTTTCTGATGGACATATCCCCCAGCACCAACTCCCTGTACTGGCTTCCTTTGGGGACAAACCAGTGGGCCAGCCAGTCCTTGTTGATGCCCAGCCTGAAGCCTATGGGATGGACTTTATGTCCCACTAGGTACCTCCTCGTCCACCACGACGGTGATGTGGCACGACCTTCGATGCATCCGTCCCACCCGGCCCCTGGCATGGGGCTTGAACCGCCGCATGGACTTGGCCACGTCGGCGTTGATTCTTACAATGCGCAGGCTGTCTCGATCAACCAGCAGGTTATTTTCCGCGTTGGCCGCTGCCGACTTGACGGTCTTGGCGATTACCTTGGCCCAGGGTGAGGCCGAAAGCTGTAAGATGTTGATGGCATCATCCACCCGTTTGCCCTTAACCAGATCGATAAGGGGTTTGAGCCGCTTCTGGGACGCTCCTACTTGTTTGGCGACGGCTTGGACAGCTACCATAACTAGCCTCGGTCACCCCTTCCAAAGCCCCGGCTGGTCCGCGTGGGGGCAAATTCTCCCAGCTTATGTCCCACCATGTTCTCAGTGATGTATATGGGTACGTGACGCCGTCCGTCGTGAACAGCAATGGTCAGGTTTATCATCTCTGGCATAATTGTTGAGGCGCGGGACCAGGTACGAATTACCGTTTTGGATCCCGTGCGCTGGATATTGAGCACCTTTTTTTGGAGCTTGGGATGCACAAAGGGTCCCTTTTTGGTGGAGCGGGACATACGCTATCTTCTCCTTCCCCGTACAATAAGGGTGCTAGGCTTCCTCTTTTTCCTGGTCCTGTATCCCAGGGCGGGCTTGCCCCATGGAGTCTTTGGCCCTGGCATACCGATACCTGCTTTGCCTTCGCCACCGCCGTGGGGATGATCGCTGGGATTCATCGCGGAGCCTCGCACGGTCGGCCTACGACCTCGGTGGCGCGACTTTCCCGCCTTGCCCCAGATGATGTTTTTGTGATCAGGGTTGCCTAGCTGGCCAATGGTGGCTCTACAATCGGCTGGCACCCGCCTAATCTCACCCGATGGCAAGCGCATCAGCACATATATGTCTTCCCGAGAGAGGACCTGGGCGGCGGTTCCAGCGCTACGCACCAGCTGACCGCCCTTTCCGGGCACCAACTCCAAGTTATGCACCATTGTCCCGGTGGGGATCAGGCGCAGGGGCAAGCAGCATCCGGGTCTGATGGCGGCCTCGGGGCCAGACTCCACCCCTGCACCCGGCGTCAGCCCCAGAGGTGCCAGGATGTACCGCTTCTCACCGTCGGCATAGTTGACCAGAGCTATACGTGCCGATCGATTGGGATCGTACTCAATAGAAACTACAGTGCCCGGGATTCCGTCCTTGTTACGCTTAAAGTCGATGATGCGATAGTGCCGCTTACTGCCTCCTCCGCGGTGCCGAACCGTAATCTTGTTCGAGGAGTTTCTGCCTGCATGCTTGTGAAGAGGACGCAGAAGGGATTTCTCGGGCTTCCGCCTGGTAAGCTCACTGAAGGAGGGTAAGGCGGCGTTCCGAGTGCCGGGCGTCCGTGGCTTTGGAATCTTGAGAGGCATTACTATAGTCCCTCTATTAGCTGGATCCTGTCTCCAGCTAGCAACGTTACGATAGCTTTCTTAACGTCTGGAGTTCGGATCAGTCGAGGGCCGTAGCGCTTTTCCTTCCCTCGAACCTTACATATGTTAACATCTATCACTGTCACTCCAAAGGCCTTCTGTACCGCCTCTTTAATCATAATCTTGTTTGCCCTGGGCGCCACATGAAAGACGTACTTGCCATTCTCTTGGAGGAGGGTGCTCTTTTCTGTGATTATGGGCTTGACCAGTACCTGCTGTAGCTCCACTTTCTAGCCTAGGCCTCCCCTTTGGGCTTTCGTTGTCGGGGACGCGCGGTAGTTGTCCGGGGTTTTTTGGCTACCGGTTTTCTGGCTACCCTCCTAGTCCTCTTGGGCTTCTCCTCAGCGGGGGCAACCACTTCTTCCTTTACCGCTACCGCATCAGCATCGGCGGCCGCTTCTTCTCCCTTATCATCTACCTCAACTGCCGTGACCGCACCTTCAATCTCAACGTTATCAGCGGCGGTCTCCACTAACTCATCCGCTGGTACGTTGCTGGCCTCTAATCCCTCGACAGCAGTAACGGCTTCCGCGGTCTCCTCAACGGCCACCGTACCTTCCTCTGGCTCTTTGGCCACAGAGATGGCCTGCTCTGGCTCTTCCTCCACGGCCGCAATGGCTTCTTCGGGCTCCGCTTCTACCGAGGCCCTTTCTGCCACCGTAGCTACCTTGATAGTATCGGCACCGGAGCCCCACATATCCTCAGCCTTGCGCAAGGCATCCAGTGTCAGAACCAGGTTGCTCCGCTTCAGCAGATCCTCGGCATTTAGAAGGTTAACGGGAAGGGTCCATACCCTGGGGATGTTGTGAGCCGACCTGATAACGGCCCTCTCCGGGTCCCTGGTGACGATCAGTATGGAGCCCGTGACCTCCAGGGCTTTAAGGACCTGAGTCATCTCCTTGGTCCGCCCGTCCATTCCATCAAACCCTTCGATAAGGACGATCTTGGCAGCTTTAAGCTTCTCGGACAGCACGCATCTAAGGGCTAGGTGACGCATTTTCTTGGGCATGTCTCGGCGGTAGCTTCTGGGCCTGGGCCCAAAAGTCACTCCGCCATGGCGCCATATAGGTGAGCGGTTGCTTCCAGCCCTCGCTCGGCCAGTATGCTTCTGGCGCCAGGGTTTGGCTCCACCTCCTGAGACCTCGCTCCTACCCTTGACTTTGTGGGTCCCCTGTCGACGATTTAGCTGGTACATCACCATGGCTTGGTGAACAAGTGAAGGGTTAAATGGGGTCCCAAACAGGGTCTCACTCACCCCCACTTCTCCCACCACCTGGCCTTTTAGGTTTTTAAGTTCAAGCTCCATAGTAGCTGCCTGTTACTGGGACTTAGCCTCTTTCTTTGCCTTGTGGACTATCACCAGGCCTTGCGGAGCTCCGGGAACTCCTCCCTTGACCATGAGCAGATTCCGCTCCTGGTCAACATCCACCACTTCCAGGTTCTTTACGGTAACCCGCACGTTGCCCATGTGCCCGGACATCTTCTTACCCTTAAAAACTCGTCCAGGGGTGGTGCCCATGCCGATGGAGCCCGGGGCGCGGAGGCGGTCCGACTGTCCGTGAGTGCGGGAGCCTCCATGAAAGCCGTGACGCTTGACTGTACCCTGGAATCCGCGGCCCTTGGAGGTGCCAACGAGAGTCACGTACTCTCCTGACTCAAACAGGTCTGGCCCAATCTGCTGCCCAACCTCGAGACCCTCTAGGGTGTCCGCCGGGACCTCTCGGAGATACCGGAACAGACCAGTGTTTTTGAGATGACCCTTCTTTGGACTGTTGGCTTTCTTAACAGTCTGGAATCCCAACTGCACCTTCTCGTACCCGTCCTTTTCCTGGGTTCTTAGTTGAGTTATCGTACAAGGCCCCATCTCAATCACGGTGACGGGGACCATCCTGCCGTCGTCATATATGTACTGGCTCATGCCAAGCTTCTTGCCCAGGAGTGCCGTAATCACTTGATCAGGTCCTTGTTCTATATCTTAATTGAAATATCAACGCCCGCCGGCAGATTCAGCCTGGTGAGGGCGTCGATGGTTTTTGGAGTCGGCTCCAGAATATCTATCAATCTCTTGTGGGTACGTATCTCAAAGTGCTCTTGGGAATCTTTGTCCACGTGGGGTGAGCGGATAACACAGAACCGACGGATGTGGGTGGGTAAGGGCACCGGGCCCGCCACGACGGCACCAGTCTGCTCCGCCGTCTCGACAATCTGACCCGCCGAAAGGTCCAGGGTCTTATGATCATAGGCCTTAAGCACAATTCTAATCTTCTGTGACGTTGGATCCTGTTTTGCCTGTCTTACCATTTTCTGATCTTTACCCGCCCAGAACAATATCCTTTACAAAATTTTGCGGCACCGGTTCATAATATTTAAATTCCATAGTGTGAGTAGCACGACCCTGGGTCATGGATCTCAGCCCCGTGGCATAACCAAAGGACTCTGAAAGGGGCACCAGGACCCGAACTTGCTGGATGTCGTCCCCGCCTTCAATGGTCTGGATCTGGGCTCGCCGTGAGTTTAGGTCTCCCAATACGGCGCCCAAAAACTCTGCGGGAGTCACAACCTCCATCTCCATGATAGGTTCCAGCAGAACGGGCTGGCCCTTTCTAAAAGCCTCACGAAAGGCCAAGGAGCCGGCGGCTCGGAAGGCCAACTCTGAAGAGTCTACAGGATGATAGCTGCCGTCGACAAGGGTTACTTTCAAGTCCACAACCCGATACCCGGCAATGGAGCCATTTTCTGCCGCTTGCTTAACCCCCTGTTCCACAGGTCTTATAAACTCTCGGGGTATCACTCCGCCCCTTATACGGCTCTCAAAGACCAGTCCCGACCCACGCTCCAAAGGCTCAATCTCAAGCCACACATCTCCAAATTGGCCGTGCCCGCCCGTTTGCCGGACGAATCGGCCCTCAGCCGTAGCAGGCTTAGTGATGGTTTCTCGATAAGAGACCTTGGGCTTTCCTACATTGGCGCCTACTCCAAACTCCCGCCTAAGGCGGTCTATAAGCACCTCCAGATGAAGCTCTCCCATGCCGGAGATTATGGTTTGGCCTGTCTCTTCGTCATGGCGAACGAGGAAGGTGGGGTCTTCCTCGGCCAGCTTTCGCATGGAGTCGATGAGTTTGTCCCGGTCCGCCTGGGTAATGGGCTCAATTGCCACCGAGATCACGGGGGAGGGGAAGGTGGGTGGCTCCAGGATGATGGGGGATGACTCATCGCAGATGGTGTCGCCGGTAAAGGTATCTTTAAGGCCAATGGCGGCGGCGATATTGCCAGCGGTGATCTCCGGCACCTCTTCTCGGTGGTTGGCGTGCATTTGCAACACCCGACCCAGCCGCTCCCGGCGACCCTTGGTGGCGTTGTACACCGTGGCCCCGGTCTTCATGACGCCAGAATACACCCTCAAGTAAACCAGCCTTCCCACGTAGGGATCGGTGGCCACCTTCATGGCCAGAGCCGCTAGAGGTCCGTCCTCATCGGCGTTGCGGATGGTTACCTCGTCACTATTGGGTATAATACCTTCCACCGGTGGAACGTCCACGGGCGAAGGCAGATAGTCAATTACTGCATCCAGTAGTGGCTGAATGCCGTAGGTTTTTAGAGCGCTACCGCACAGTACCGGCACCAACTGTCTTGTAATTGTGGCTCTGCGGAGAGCGTTCCGTAGATCTTCGGTAGGAATGTCTTCGCCTTCAAGATACCTGATCATGAGACGCTCTTCAGTCTCCACGATCTGCTCTATCATTGCGTCGCGATATTTCTGGAAGTCCTCCAAGCGCTCTCTGGGAACGGGGCCCTCCTCAAAGCTCTCAGCGCCGTTCTCATAGAAATAGGCTTTCTCTCCCATAAGGTCCATGATCCCGTGAAATGCCGCTTCCTGGCCCATAGGCATTTGGATGGCCAGGGCATTGGCCTTCAGGCGACGCCTCACAGATTGCAGCGTCCGCTCAAAGTCCGCCCCAACTCGGTCCATCTTGTTTACAAAGCAGATACGTGGTACGTGATATTTGTCCGCCTGTCTCCATACCGTTTCCGATTGCGGCTGGACCCCCGCCACCGCGTCCAGTACCACCACGCCTCCATCCAGCACTCGTAGACTTCGTTCTACCTCGGCGGTGAAATCGACGTGCCCCGGAGTATCGATGACGTTAATCTGATGATCCTTCCATGTGGTGGTGGTAGCGGCAGCGGTGATGGTAATACCTCTCTCCCGCTCCTGCGGCATCCAGTCCATGACCGCCGTCCCCAGATCCACCTGGCCAATCTTATAGGTACGACCTGTGACGTAAAGGGCCCGTTCGGTGACCGTGGTCTTACCGGCGTCAATGTGGGCGATGAATCCGATGTTACGGATTTGCTTTATGGGCAAACGATTAGACATGATAACAGATTCCGCAGCCGGGCTAGTGGCAAATTCCCCCTACCACCTGTAGTGCACAAAGGCCCGGTTGGCATCTGCCATCCTGTGCAGGTCTTCCTTGCGCTTAACCGCCGTGCCCTCGGCACGCGCGGCATCAATTAGCTCCAGAGCCAAGCGCTTTGTCATTGGCATGTTGCGGCGGGTCCTTGCCGCGGTTATAAGCCAGCGTATGGCCAATGATTCGCTTCTATTAGGAGACACTTCTATAGGTACCTGGTAAGTGGCCCCGCCCACTCGTCTTGGCTTAACCTCAAGGAGGGGCCTGGCGTTTTCCAGCGCCTTGTTGAAGATTTCCATGGGCTCCCGTTTGGTCTCCTGGCCCACCGTGTCTAGGGCGCCATATACGATTCGTTGGGCCAAGGACTTCTTGCCCTTCGTCATGACTCTGTTGATAAAGCGAGAAAGCTCCACGCTGTTGTACCGGGCATCGGGAGCACTGGGCCTTCTCTCGGCGCGCCTTCTTCTAGACACAGGTCTGCATTACCTTCCTTCTACTAGCCGCCCCTGGGCCGCTTTGAGCCGTACTTGCTGCGGCCCCTCTTTCGACCTTCCACACCCTCACAGTCCAGGGTACCCCTCACCACGTGGTAGCGCACGCCGGGTAAGTCTTTAACCCTGCCGCCTCGGATCATCACCACCGAATGCTCTTGTAGGTTATGGCCCTCGCCGGGGATGTACGCCGTAACCTCGAAGCCGTTGGTGAGTCGCACTCGGGCAATCTTCCGTAGGGCTGAGTTGGGCTTCTTGGGGGTCATGGTACGCACCTGGATACATACGCCCCTTCTTTGAGGGGCGCCGTTGCTCCAGGTAACCTTGTTTTTCAAGGCGTTATGAATCCAGTGCATGGCCGGGGACTTGGACTTTTTCCTGGCCTTTACACGACCCTTTCGCACAAGTTGGTTTATGGTGGGCACAGATATACCTCTTCGCTCTGAGGGGACAACGAGGTAGTGTACAAGTATTAGGCGTGGGTGTCAACGTGACAGAGGTGTGAATTTTACGCTTTCACGGCTCCAAAAAAGCATGCTACCCCCATGTCACGGGGTTTGGAGTCCAAAGTGACGATAAGTAAATAATTAGTTTGACTCGGGGCTCTCCCCCATGGCCTCCAGGACTATGTGCATGTCCTTGTCGCCGCGGCCGCTGAGGCACATCAGCACAATTTCTTGGGACGATAGAGTAGGGGCGAGAGTTGTAAGGAAGTAGATGGCGTGGGAGGGCTCCAGAGCCGGAATGATGCCCTCTGTCCTGCAAAGAAGGTGAAATCCTTCCAGGGCCTGCGGATCGGTCACGGCCACGTAGCTGGCTCGCTCTGTATCCTTGAGGAAGCTATGCTCCGGGCCGACGCCGGGGTAGTCCAGGCCGGGAGAAATGCTGTGGGTCTCTACCACCTGACCGTTCTGGTCTTGAAGGAGGTATGACATGGAGCCGTGAAGCACCCCCGGGCGCCCAGCTACCAGGGTCGCGGCGTGCCTGGCCTCGTCTAAGCCTCCGCCCCCCGCCTCTACGCCTACCAGCTTGACCTCCTCATCTTCAATAAAAGGATAAAAGGCGCCGATGGCGTTGCTCCCACCCCCGACACAGGCCACGACGTAGTCGGGAAGTCGTCCCTCGGCCTGCAAGATCTGCTTGCGAGCCTCTCTTCCTATGACGGACTGGAAGTCCCTCACCATCAGTGGATAGGGGTGAGGTCCAACGGCGCTTCCCAGAAGGTAGTGGGTGGTCTCCACGTTAGTTACCCAGTCTCTAATGGCCTCGTTGATGGCGTCCTTCAGTGTCCGGCTCCCCGTATCCACCGACCGCACCTCGGCGCCTAGCAGCCTCATGCGGAAAACGTTCAGGGACTGCCGACGCATGTCCTCCACTCCCATGTACACGATGCACTGCAACCCTAGCATGGCGCAGACGGTAGCCGTGGCCACGCCGTGTTGTCCCGCCCCGGTCTCCGCTATAACGCGGTCCTTACCCAGGCGTTTGGCCAGCAGCGCCTGGCCCAGGGCGTTGTTGATCTTGTGGGCGCCGGTGTGAGCCAAGTCCTCCCTCTTCAGGTAGATTTTGGCGCCACCCAATTGCTTTGTGAGGTTGGATGCGTAGTAAAGCGGTGTCGGCCTTCCGGCATAGGTGGAGAATAGAGACGCCAGTTCCCGCTGGAAATCCTCGTCACCTTTGAGCTTACGGTAGGCCTCTTCTAGCTCCTCCAGGGCCACCATAAGTGTTTCAGGAACGAACTTTCCCCCGTAATCGCCGAAGCGACCTCTCTCATCGGGCATGGTTGAAACGACGTTAGACTTCATCTAGCTCTCCTCATGGATGGCCAGCTTTGGCTGCCGAGCCTCAGCAATGAACCGTCTTATCTTGTCTGAATCTTTTACGCCTTCCGTCTCTACCCCGCTGGAAACGTCCACTCCCCAGGGGCTGGCGGTCTGTATAGCCTCGCCCACGTTTTCGGGCGTTAACCCTCCAGCTAAAATATATTTGTGTCCTTGTCCGGATATTGCCGCTGCTACCTTCCAATCAAAAGCAACGCCGGTTCCTCCCTGGAGCCCTTCTACCATCCGGTCAAGGGTCACCATGTGCCCCTGGCCTGTAATTAGCCGTACGCGTTCTGACAGCACTTCTATCGCCTCGTGGGTAGTGGAGTCGGCGGAAACGTGAAGGACCTTAATGACGGCGACAGCCATCTGACCGCAATATTCTGGAGACTCGGAACCGCAGAGCTGGACCATGTCCAGGCGGCAGGCGGCGACGGTCTCATTTACTTCGTTGATAGGTTGGTCGGCGAAGATCCCGACGACTTTGGGAGGACTGCCCGACTGCTCTCTGACGGCGTCAACCACGCGCCGGGCCTGGGCCACGGTAACTCGACGGCGACGGTTGGGCACAAATACGAGGCCGATGAAATCGGCGCCGGCCTCCGCAGCCACCAAGGCATCCTCGACCCGCTGGAGGCCGTCTATCTTGACTTTAACCACCAGACTCTACCTTTGAGGGCTCACCCAGAGCCAGCTCCCTCACCTTGGCGCCGATGTCGCGAGCGGTGACCAGGGCTTCGCCAACCAACACGGCATTAACTTTTATACTCCGAAGTCGGACCACATCCTGGGCGGTGAAGATTCCGCTCTCGCTGACGATTATCTTTCCCCTGGGCACCAGGCCAGCCAGGCGCTCCGTGACTGAGAGGTCGGTATCAAAAGTGTGCAGGTTCCGGTTGTTGATGCCTATGATTTCCGCCCCGGCTTTAAGGGCTATCTCTAGCTCACCCTCGTTATGCACCTCCACCAGGGTCTGTAACCAAAGCTCCTGGCAGAGGGTAAAAAGCTCCTTAAGCTGCTCCTGTGAAAGGATGGCTACAATCAACAACAGAGCGTCGGCGCAGCATGCCCTGGTTTCGTAAACTTGGTACGGGTCGAAGATGAAATCTTTGCGAAGGATTGGGACACTTTGGGGCTCAATAGCTTTCTTTACGGCCTTCAGGTGTTCCAGCGTTCCCTGGAAACGCGGGTCGGTGAGGACCGAAATCGCCGCGGCGCCGTTGTTGACATAAGTGCTAGCCAGGGCTACCGGGTCGAAATTCGGAGCCAGGAGACCCCGGGAGGGCGAAGCCTTCTTCACCTCGGCTATCAGGCGCACCCGATCCCCTAAAAGGGCGCCCGATAGATTCAGGGGTATTGGGAGGCTTTTTACACCCTCCTCCAGCGACTTGAAGGAAACCTTTCCCTTCTGCTCTCGCAGCTCAGCTTTCTTAGCTTGAACTATTTCCTCAAGGATGGTTGTCAAATCACGTCGATCCGAAAAATTAATTACCCAGGTAGCAGCTTAGTTCTCTGCTCAACGGAGGGATCTTTTCCTTCCTTTGACACGCTTTCATGAGCCATTTCCAGGAACCTTTTCCCCTCTTGTATCTCAAGCAGAACCAGCTTGCCCTCCTTGGAGAAGTGGGAAATGACTCCGTCGGTCTCATCGGCGTGGTCGAAGGGCTCATCGGATAGTTGGACCATTAGGATATCCACGTCTTTGCTGTAGTTAATTTTCATGCTGACTCCGCCTTCCTGGGTAGAGGGTGGCAACTATAATTTGGTCACCCCTTCCTCATAGACTACTCTTAGTACGTGAGTTTCATCAAGCAAGCCCTGGGCTATAACCCTTCCAGTATGCCCTGCTTCCAGTTTCTGTGGATGGCGAACTATCTCTTGAACGATGCTCGTATCAATGGTGAATCCCAATTGTTGAACCAGGGCCAGTTTCTCTTCTGCGTGTTTTGTGAACCGAAGGGGCGTCAAAGTTGATCTTCTGCCAGGGCCTGACTCAGCTCCACCAGGCCCTCTAGCTTCAGCAGGGCATCGCTGCCGTCAATGACCTCCCTTGCCAGGTCCAAACCCTCTTTTAGGTCTTTGGCCTTGCCGCCAACCACCAGGACGGCGGCGCTGTTGAGGAGGACGATGTATCGGTGAGGGCCTTTTTCCGCTGCCAGGATTCGGCGCAACAGGAAGGCGTTTTCCTGGGGCGTCCCACCTTGCAGGGCTTGTAGAGGCACCCTGGGCAGTCCCAGATCACCGGGGTTTACAGTATAGGAGGTGATACCGCCGTCCCGTAGCTCCCATACGCTGGTCTCGTCTCCCAGGGTGAGCTCGTCTAACCCGTCGTGGCCGTGGACCACCAGGCTGTGCTCAGAGCCCATGAGCTGAAGGACCCGGGCCATCTTCTCGCCCAGAGAGGGATCGGCCACGCCCAACAGTTGGCGTCTGGCAACGGCAGGATTGGTCAAGGGTCCGAGGATGTTGAACACGGTGCGTATACCAAGCTCTCGACGCACCGGCGCGGCGTATTTCATGGCTGGATGAAAGGTGGGCGCGTACATGAAGCCTATTCCCACCTCATCGATGCACTGCTTGACCGCCTCGGGGCCCAGTTCGATCTTGACCCCCAGAGCTTCCAGAACATCGGCGCTGCCGCAGGTGCCCGAAGCAGCCCGGTTTCCGTGTTTAGCCACCTTTAGTCCCGCCCCCGCGGCCACAAAGGCCGCCGCAGTGGATATATTGAAGGTCCCGCTGCCGTCACCGCCGGTGCCGCAGGTATCGACGACGGCGCCTTCCACCTCCACTCTCAGGGCCTTTTCCCGCATCACCGTGGCCATGCCGGCGATCTCCTCCGGCGTCTCCCCCTTCAGCCGGAGGGCGGTTAGGAAAGCGGCCAACTGGGCCTGGGTGGCCTGGCCTTCCATGATCTCATCCATGACCGCCGAGGCCTGGTCCATGCTCAGCGACCGGCCCGCGACCAGCTCCTCTATGGCTTCCCGAATCAAACTGACATCTCCCTTTCTTTGCCCCACATGTCCACCCTATTCAGATAGTTGCGCAGCAGGTCGTGGCCTACCTTGGTCATGATGGACTCGGGGTGGAACTGGACTCCCTCCACCGGCAGCTCCTTATGCCGCAGTCCCATAATGATGCCCTTGCTGGTCCAAGCGGTGATCTCCAGACAGTCGGGCAAATCTCCGGGATACACCACCAGCGAGTGATACCTTATGGCTTCGAAGGGGTTGGGCAGTCCCTGATAGACGCCCTTGCCGTCGTGGTAGATAAGGGAGGTCTTGCCGTGCATTATCTCCCCCGCCACGTCTACGGTGCCGCCATAGGCGAAGCCGATGGACTGATGTCCCAGGCAGACCCCAAGGATGGGAAGCTTTTGGCCGTACTGCCGCACCACGTCGTTGGAGATGCCCGCCTCCCTGGGGGTACAAGGTCCCGGCGATATGACGATGCCCTGGGGGGCCATAGCCTCCACATCCTCCAGCGTAACGCTGTCGTTGCGCACCACCTCTACGTCGGCGCCCAGTTCCGAAAGGTACTGGTACAGGTTGTAGGTGAAGCTGTCGTAGTTATCTATGAGGAGGATCATCTTTTATCCTTCGAGGCCTTCGGCCTTATCTATGGCCCTTAGGAGGGCACCCGCCTTATGCAAGGTCTCCTCGAACTCGGCCTCGGGCTCGCTATCGGCCACTATCCCGCCGCCAGCCTGAACGTAAGCTATACCGTCCTTTAATACGATGGTCCTGATGGTCAGAGCGGTATCGGTATTTCCCGAAAAGCTGAAGTAACCCACCGCTCCGGAGTAAGGACCCCGCTGCTCCCCTTCCATTTCGGCAATGATCTCCATAGCCCGAATTTTTGGTGCTCCCGAGAGGGTGCCCGCGGGAAAGCAGGACCTCATGGCGTTGAAGGCCGTTAGCTCCGACTTGAGCTTACCCGTTACCTGAGAGACCAGGTGCATCACGTGGGAGTAACGGTCAACTCCCATCAGGCGAGTGACCTTAACGGTTCCCGTTTGGCTGACTCGGCCCACATCGTTCCGAGCCAGGTCCACCAGCATGATATGCTCCGCTCGCTCCTTCTCGCTCTCTACCAACTCCTTTTCCAGGGCGGCGTCCTCAGCCTCGTCCTTGCCCCGGGGCCTCGTTCCAGCAATGGGATGGGTTGTTACTTCACCTTGCTCGACGCGCAGCAACATCTCCGGGGAGGCGCCAATAATCTGAAAGTCCTCAAGCTGAAGGTAGTACATATACGGTGAAGGATTGACGGTGCGCAGGGTACGGTAAATCTGAAAAGGAGGAGCTGAGGTGGGACGGGCCAGGCGTTGCGAGGGCACTGCCTGGATAATGTCTCCAGCGTAGACATAATCTTTGACTCGCTCCACCATCTTATAGTAGCGCTCTCGCGTGAAGTTAGAGGTAACCTCTCCTCTTCCTTGGCAGGCTGCCAGGGAGCCCTGGTCCACTGGGTTGTTCAGAGGCCGGGACAAACGGTCCACCATAAGGTCAATACGGTCAACGGCCTCTCGGTAGGCCTCCTCCACGGTGCCATTAATGCGGGCGTGGCTTACAACCTTGATGTCATGCTGTACGTGATCGAAGATCAACAGGGTGTCGGTGAACATGAAGAGGGACTCGGGCACTCCCAGGGGATGGGCCTCCGGTACGGGGACCCTGGGCTCAAAGTAGGAGACCACATCATAGGATAGATACCCCACTGCGCCGCCATGGAACCGCGGCAGCCCCGATACCGGCACCACCCGATACCGCGCCAGCTCTTCTTCCACCGGCTGTAGTGGATCAATCGCCCCCAGCTTTTGTCCTGGCCCGGTCTTGCAGACGGCGTAAGGCTCGGTGCCGATGAAGCTGTAGCGGCCCAGACGCTCTCCCCCTTCCACGCTCTCCAGCAGGAAGGAGTAAGGCGGTTGGGCCACCTTGAGGTAGGCCGACACGGGGGTCTCCATGTCGGCTTGAATCTGGCGATAGATAGGGACCAGGTTCCCCTGCTCCGCCAGCTTTTTTGTCTCTTCCAAGGATGGGTAGTATGTGCTCATGTCCAGGTCACTTTTTGAATATGCTTTTCGGCAATGTTTTTAATCTCTTGTATGTATCCTTTCGGAAGGGAGTGTTCATAAGCACCACGTAAAATGTGGTCTAAATACCCTCCTGAAACTTTTCGATCACTACACTTTGGGAACTTTCCTCTTTCCGTTTTTGTACCAACGTATGTATAGGCTTCTTCAGAAGTCCCATCTCCCTTAACGAATTTGACTTGTACTCGCGTGTAATTACCTGTACCGTCGGATTTAGCACCCTCTATACAGTCCATCTTCGAACGTCGGCCCTGCTCTGCGATCACTAGTTCACAAGGAACCCTATACAAGACACCCCAGACATGGTTGCCCGTTTCCTCTTTGATATCAGCAGCCGCAGAATGATTCTTTACGCTCCACAAGTCAAAAAGCAGTTCGTGACCCTCCAACTTAGCTTTGCCAAATACCTCAGCCTCGCCATCCAAACGCTTGGCGGAATTCAATCGCTTGCTATCCATGTTCGATCCATATTGGAAAAGTAAGACCCTTTTCCCTTGCTCAGACTGTCCGGTATCCATTTATCCTACCTTCGGCAACTCGGCGATGGCCCGCTCGACCTCTTCCCTGGGGTAAGCGTAGTCTTCCAGACGCCCCGAAAGGTAGTCCTCGTAGGCCGTGAGGTCAAAGTGGCCGTGGCCGCAAAGATTGAACAGTATGGACCTGCCCTTACCCGACTCTTTACACTTGAGGGCCTCGTCTATCACCACCCGGATGGCGTGGCTGGGCTCTGGGGCGGGAAGGATGCCTTCGGTCTTGGCAAACTGCACCGCCGCCTCAAAGACGGAACGCTGATGCACCGCCCGGGCTTCGATAATTCCCTCATCTGCTAGCTGGCTGATTAGGGGAGCCATGCCGTGGTATCGGAGGCCTCCCGAATGTATCCTGGGCGGTACGAATGAGTGGCCCAGGGTGTACATCTTCATGAGAGGTGTCAGCGCTGCGGTGTCCCCAAAGTCGTAGGCGTAGGACCCCGCGGTTATAGACGGACAGGCCGCAGGCTCCACGGCAATAAACTCCGTCTTCTTACCGTTAGCCAGCCGCTCCCGAACAAAGGGAAAGATCATGCCTCCGTAGCTGCTCCCGCCACCCACGCAGCCAACGACCACGTCGGGGTAGTCATCCAGCTTCTCGAACTGGAGGAGGCACTCCTCACCAATGATGGTCTGGTGCATCAGCACGTGGTTCAAGACGCTGCCCAAGGAGTAGTGGGTGTCCTCACGAGTGGCGGCGTCCTCCACAGCCTCGCTGATGGCGATGCCCAGGCTGCCCGGCGAGTCGGGGTCCTGCTCCAGGATATTACGTCCTGCCTGGGTTTCCTGACTTGGGCTGGCCGCTACCTGGGCTCCCCAGACCTCCATCATGCTGCGCCGATAGGGTTTCTGCTCATAGCTGACCTTTACCATGTATACCTTGCACTCAATGTCGAAGAAGCGGCAGGCCATGGCCAGGGCGCAGCCCCACTGACCCGCTCCGGTTTCGGTGGTGATGCGCTTAACACCTTCCTGCTTGTTGTAGTAGGCCTGGGGCACCGCAGTGTTGGGTTTGTGGCTACCCGCCGGGCTCACCCCCTCGTACTTGTAGTAGATCTTGGCCGGCGTATCCAGGGCCTTCTCCAGGCGGTGAGCACGGTAAAGGGGCGAAGGCCGCCACAGCTTGTAGACCTCCTGCACCTCCTCTGGAATGTCTACGTACCTCTCCTGGCTCACCTCCTGGGCGATGATAGCCATGGGAAAGAGGGGTGCCAGGTCCTGGGGGCCAATGGGCTGACCGGTGCCCGGATGGATAACAGCAGGCAGAGGATTGGGCAGGTCGGCCTGGATATTGTACCAGCGAGTAGGCATCTCTTTTTCTGTCAGTAGTATTTTGGTATCCATTCCTTCCTCCTTTTAATCCGAGCTCAAGACGTTAATTCAACCTTCGCTCGATTTAAGCGATCCCAGGTCATTATCGCCATGTCTCTCAGTCTTTACCCCTTATACAGGTGTATAGCACATGCCCCTATAAATGCTTTATAACTCTCCGGGAAGAACCAACCCGACCCTGCGTTTGATTTCTTCAAGCTTAGGCTCGGATACGGCCCGTGCTTGCTCTGCCCCTCTGGCCAGCAGGCGGTCCAGTTCGGCCACGTCACTCATTAGTGCATGGTAACGCTCTCTAATGGGTCTTAGCTCATCAATGACAACCTCGGCGACTCTGGTTTTCAAATCGCCGTACCCACGGGCCGTGGAGAAGTCGGCCTCGATTTCTTCCTTGCTTCTATCGGTGATCACCTTGTAAATGCCGAGGAGGTTATTAACACCGGCCTTTTCAGGGTCATCGGAAAACCGAATCTCGTTGCCTGAGTCGGTGACTGCACGCTTGATGGAACGTTCTATCTCCTTGGGTTCGTCTAGCAGGTTAACAGCGTGGTCCTTAATATGAGCATAGCTCTTGGACATCTTAACTGTTGGGTCGTTCAGCCCCATGACCCGGGCGCCTATCTCCGGTATGACCGCCTCTGGAACAACGAAGGTTTCGCCGTATAGATGGTTGAACCGTTGCGCTATGTCGCGGGTCAACTCCACGTGTTGTCTCTGGTCGTCTCCCACGGGCACCTCATGGGCATCGTAGAGGAGGATGTCCGCCGCCATTAGGACAGGATAGTCCAGCAAGCCTGTGGCGATACTCTCTTGCCTGGCGAGCTTATCCTTGTACTGGGTCATTCGTTCCAGCCATCCCACGGGAGTTGTGCAGTTCAGAATCCAGCAGGCTTCCGCGTGAGCGGTCACCTGGCTCTGAATGAAGACGGTACACTTATTCGGGTCCAGTCCGGCGGCGAAGAGGATTGCAGCCAAAGAGCGCGTCTGATGGCGCAAGTCTTTAGGGTCTTGAGGCACGGTAATGGCGTGCAGATCAACGATGCAGAAGAAGTTTTCCTTCTCAGCCTGGCGCTCTACCCAGCCTTTGATGGCGCCCAAATAGTTACCCAACTGCACGTCGCCCGAGGGCTGAATGCCGCTGAATACTCGCTTCTTGGTGTTTTTCAACGTTGCACTGATCTTCGTCTTTCCTTTGGTCTCCATCGTAGCCAAGCCTCGCTTTACCCTTCTCCAAATCTCCAAATAAAAAACCCCGCCTCAAGGGACGGGGTTTAAATCCGCGGTGCCACCCTAGTTTCCCGACGCGTCGGGACTCTTGGTTCAGCCTCCCGATTAAGATCGGGAGGCTGCTGGTCTGTAACGGGACCGCCCGATGGCTGGAGGGCTCCTTAACGTAGTGGTACGTGTCAGGAAGCCCTAGAGGGGTCCATTCGCGCCTCTGCCCTGGGCACCGGCTTCCACCTTCCCCGGCTCTCTGGGCCCGGCGGGAGGCCTACTATTCCCCTTCAAAGCCTTTAGATATTTAGTTCAAGTTTTAAGTGTAGGATCAGCTTGTCTTACTGTCAAGCTTTTGTTGGACAGAGGGAAGCGCAATGATCGATGTATTCGGTGAAGACTGACGGAAAGCACAGAACCCTAACCTCCGGCCGGGCCGTTCCCCAGGCCCGGCTCAGTCATCTTCTCAGGGTCCAAAAGGGCATCCAGCTCCTGGGCCGATAGCTCGGTCCTCTTCTGGGCCATCTCCCTGATGGTTGCCCCCGATGCGGCCGCTTCCTTGGCGATCTCCGCCGCCTTGTCGTAGCCAATGGCTGGGGCCAGGGCCGTCCCCAGCATCAGGCCCCTCTCCACCATCTGAGGGCCGGTCTCGGTGGCCTTTAGGCCCTTGACACACTGGTCGGCAAAGTTATCGGCGGAGCTGGCCAGCAGGTCGATGGATTCCAGCAGGTTGTGGGCAGCCACGGGCATCATCATATTCAGCTCAAAGTAGCTGCCCTGGGCCGCCTGGCAGATAGCCAGGTCGTTGCCGATGACCTGGGCCGCCGCCTGAATCACCGACTCGGCAATGACAGGATTGACCTTCCCCGGCATGATGGAACTGCCGGGCTGGACCTCTGGCAGGGCCAGCTCCCCCAGCCCTGCCCTGGGGCCCGAACCAAGCCAGCGAATGTCGTTGGCTACCTTGTTGAGGCTCAGGGCTATGGTGCGTAATACTCCGCTGGCCTCAACAACGGCATCGAGGGTGTTTTGGGCCTGGAAATGGTTCTCCGTTTCCCTTATCTCCACTCCCGTCTCGCTGGACAGCGCCTTGCACACCCTAGCGGCGAACTCGGGGTGGGCGTTAACCCCGGTGCCTACCGCCGTTCCCCCCAGGGCTACCTCTGCTAACTCCGCCTGAGCGTGCTTTAGCCTGCGACGGGCGCGCTCTATCTGCCCCGCATAGCCCTGGAACTCCTGGCCCAGGCGAATGGGGGTAGCGTCCTGAAGATGGGTCCGGCCTGTCTTGATAACGGGCCAGAACTCGCGGCTTTTATCATCCAGAGCCTTATTCAATTTCTCCAGGGCGGGAATCAGGTTGTCCTTGATCTGTACCAGAGCGGCTAGGTGGATAGCTGTGGGAATCACATCGTTGGAAGACTGGCAGATGTTCACGTGGTCGTTGGGGTGAACCTTGCGGGAGCCCCGACTCCCTCCCATGAGCTCCGAAGCGCGGTTGGCGATGACCTCGTTGGCGTTCATGTTGGTGGATGTGCCGGACCCCGTCTGAAAGATGTCGATAACAAACTGGTCATCAAACTTGCCCCGGGCCACCTCTTGAGCCGCCTGAACCACGGGATGGCCTATGGAGCTATCTAGCAACTCCAGCTCTATGTTTACCTGGGCCGCCGCTCCTTTGATGAGGGCTAGTGCTTGGATAAAGCTCCGGGAGAACCGCAGCGGGCTGATGGGAAAGTTTAGGACGGCCCGCATGGTGGAGGCACCGTAGTATGCCTCGGCAGGGACCTCCATGGGCCCCATGGAATCCCGCTCAATTCGGACCTTGGCCTCGTTAGTTGACATAATCTATTCCTCACTCAGAGTATACAGGCAAAGGATAGCCGTTTTAGAAGGGCGCGCCAAGTTGGAGAGTATAAAGGCACGTTAGTAGAGAATCCGGCAACAAGCACACAGAGAAACGGAGGTTATCCCTTGACGCCCACTAGTTCTCCCGTAACGACCAAGCGGTAGTCATACTCGAACCTGGGAACGCAGGCAACAAGGCTAATGGAAGGGCCACCCAGCTCGTAAATAGTCAGGTCGTCCTCATGGATAACTTCCGAGGCGGTCAGTCTATAAAGGAAGGTGGTCTCACCGTTG
>JAPULR010000224.1 GCA_027294635.1 Chloroflexota bacterium
CCGTCGGAAGCAGAGGCACTAGGAGTTTGATAGGCACCTATTCGAGCGAAGACCGGGGTTCCATCCGGGATAGGCTGCCCTCCAATGGACGCCGTTCCCAGGTACACGTTAGGGAAGGGCGGAACGGAGGTCGGGTCGTCAAAGACTATCCTGGTTGGGGTTGGGGTTACGGTTGGCGGAGGTCCGGGGGTAGGGGTCAGAGTAGGCGTTGGAGTAGGGGTCGGAGTTCGCGTACGAGTGGGGGTAGCCGTGGGCCTTGGTGTCCGGGTAGGTGTAGGAGTTAGTGTGGGCGTAGCGGTAGCGGTAGCCGTCGGCGCCGATACTCGTGTGGCAGTGGCTGTAGGAGTAGCCGCTGGGGTGGATGTAGGGGTAGCCGTGGCCGTAGGGATAGGTGAACTGGTGGCGGTGGGAGTTGGTTCGGGGGTAGGAGTGGCGGTAGGATCTCCGCTACAAGCAGCCAAGGTAAGCACCAATGCCAACGTTGCCAGGATTACAGTTAACTTCACTATTCTTAGACTCCTAAAGGTTCAGCGTCCTGCTATTACACCCTGTCGCTTGAACGGCAACTGGGCAAGTATAGTGAACGTTGCGACAGTTATTCTATAGCTATTTAGCCACATTTTCTATGGTTATTTAGTCACGGCTGTCGTGGGATTTCTGAGGTGGCGCTAGTTTTTAAGCAGCAATCCAGGCTGACAGCGACGGCAATAGCTAGTGATGCGCTGGTTGGCACTGACCTGGGTGATGGTGTTCCCACACCTGGGGCAGGCCTGGCCGCCCTTGTTGTGAACCTTCAAGAAGTCTCTAATCTTAACGTGGATATTATCTCCTAAACGCTTCCTCAGGACCGGTATGGCCTCCTGAACAACCTCTCTAGACATCTCGAATAGGCGGCACGTTTCTTCCTGGGTTAGCGCCTTCTTCTTTCGGAAAGGGTATATACCGGCAGCGAACAGAATCTCGTCGGCGTAGGCGTTGCCGATGCCTGCCAGAACCCGCCCCCTGGTCAGTATCCCCTTGATCTCGCCGTGGTAGGGCCGCAGCCGCTCCTGAAACTCCTCAAAGGAACCGGGGTCCAGCACATCGGGACCCTGCTCGCCTAAGCGCGGCACCTGCGACAGGCTCTCGTCGTCCACATAGTAGGCTATCCCCATCTGCCGATCATCCAGGTAGCGCAACTCTCGGTCGTTGGAAAAGGAAAGAATGAAACAGGTCCGCTTATACAACCGCTCCGAGGAGCCGCAGTACTGGAAGGCGCCCGTAAGCATCGGGTTCACCACCAGCAGGCGGTCGCCTGACAGCTGAGCCAGGAGGAACTTCCCCTGGCGTCGAAACTCATCCAGGGTGCGCCCCTGGACATCGGTGGGGAAATCTCCCGCCAGGGACCGCATCACCGTGGGACGTAGCACCTTGGCGGAGCATACCACAAGTCCCGCAGTACGGTGGTTGAGATAGTCTTTGATGACCTCTAGGTCGGGAGCTTCCGGCATCTCGACTCCAGATCGGGCAGACCCTTAGCCCTTCCCTTGAGCGATGGGCCGTTGGGGACTGTCCAGGGGCACCTTGAGCCAGGAGATTATCTGCGCCAACGCATGGTAAGCGTCAAGTCGCGCCTCGTTGGTACCCGCGGCCTCTGCTTTGTTTAACATACCTTCCATCTGACGAACCACCCTAGGGCCTATCTCCATCAACCCCTCGCTGCCGGAGGCGGCCCACTTGACCAGTATATATCGGACCAGGGCACCCACGGGAATACCCAGGTTATGGCTCATCCGATCCAGGGTGGTCATAGGGTCAACACGACTGTAGTGGGCTACCTCCTCCTTGAAGTTGGCATCCTTATCGTCGGGCGCCCAGGGGCCCTGGTACACCTCCAGGGAAATCCGTCGTGACCCCACAGCAACCTCCCACAATGTGGATTTTTAGATAAGGCTCAGCTGGAGAAGGCCTCTATGGTGGCCCGATAGGAGTTTACGGCGCCGCCAACGGCAAAGGGAGCAATAACGGGCATCTTCACTCCCAGACTACGGCGTTTGTTTATCTCCTGCCGGCAGAACTCCGCTCCACCAAAGACGGCCAGTTGTCGCTGCATACCATCGCTCACCGCTGCTGCGGCCTTATCCCTGTCGCCTTCGGCCAGGTAGCGGCCAATGGCCTGGGCTTCCACCCCGAACCCCGTCTTCTCAAAGAAGTTCCTGTAGTAGTCCATGCCGGAGTATCGTAGGATCTGCTGGCGCAGAGGCGCGCGGACCGCCTCTTCATCCACCGTTACCGCCACCCGAATATAGCAGGCCACGTCTATCTCCTCCGGATCGCGTCCAGCCCGAGCGGCTCCCCGTTGCAGGTGGTCCAACGCCTCCTGTAAATAAGAGGGTGCGGCCCAATTCAGCAGCACTCCATCGGCCACCTCACCGGCCAGCTCTATCATCTGGGGACCCAGGGCCGCGATGTAAATGGGAACATGAACCTCGTGAGCGAAACCCAGGCTTCCGCTTTTCACGTCAAACACCTTACCCTGGTATGACGCCTGGTCTCCTTTCAGGAGCCGCCGCACTATCTCTACCGTCTCCTTAATGCGAGTCATGGGCTTTTGGAAGGGGATCCCGTGGGCCCCCTCCACCGAGCCCTGGTGTCCCACCCCCAACCCCAGAATGAACCGGTGGTTAGATATTATATCCATGCCCGCGGCGGACATCGCCGTTAGTGTGGGCGTGCGGGAAAAGATAGGGAGAATCCCGGTGCCCAACCGTATCCGGCTAGTGGCCATGGCAAAGGCCGCGAGCTGCGTTAGGGAGTCCCTACCGCCGCCTTCAGGAACCCACACCATCTCGTATCCCCGCTCCTCAGCCAACAGAGCAAGCTCAAGGGAGTCTTTAGGAGTGATCTGGGGAACGGGGTCTAGGCGAACACCCAATGCTGCCATCGGTACCCTCTCTATCACGACTTATGCTTTGATCCCTATAATCCCGATTTATCCCGCAGATACCGTTATCGGTACAGACGGGATACCGGGAATAACGGTACAGTACAGGGTCACCATCCCGATAATCCCGATATCGGGAATAACGGGACCCCGATCCAGATGCCACATCGGGACGAGGGGTCACCCTGAGCCTGCCCGTCCCGAAGACGGGATCGAAGGGTCTCCATTCCGACCTATACCGTTACTACGGGCCATACCCTACTTGAATTGCGGTATGGTGGCAAGAGGGGAAGACCATTTTTAGGACCGTCCCATGCACCCTTTGGTTCGGGCGGATCATCATAACCTCGGTGGCATATGGAAGCTACGCCCCTATATGCTCAAGGCTTACACGGATAAAATGAAGGCCTATGAAGCTGACTATCAGTAACGATGCCCTTGAAAAGCTGCGGCGGCGGGGTGGTACCATGGCCCTGGATTACATCCCTCCACTTGGTTGAGGTGGGCAGCCCGAGGTGGCGGTTGACACCTATCTGAGAAACAAAAACACCTCGCGCTACCAGACTGTGCAGCAAGATGACGTGCAGTTCCTGGTGGCCCCTACCCTAGCGCGAAACGCCAAACGCCTCCACGTCGGCCTGAAGAAGTTCCTGCTCTGGCGATCATGGTCGGTTCAGATCGAGCCGGTAAGCGACCATCTCCACAGCCCCGCTTGAAGGCACTGAGTCCCTCGCCGGTGCGGCGATGAGATGCTCTCAACTGAGTTTGACTTCCCTT
>JAPULR010000225.1 GCA_027294635.1 Chloroflexota bacterium
TACATGATCAACCGGGGCGTCGGCGTCACCGGGCTGAACCGTCCCGTGTTCTGGGGTTTCTTCATAACCAACTTCGTCTTCTGGATCGGCATCAGCCACGCCGGGGTAATGCTCTCAGCCATCCTGCGTCTCTCCAAAGCGGAGTGGAGGCGTCCGGCCACTCGGGCCGCAGAGGTCCTTACCGTCTTCTCCCTGATGACGGCCGTTCTGATGCCCCTTATCCACTCCGGCCGTCCCTGGCGGCTGATGTACTGGGTCTTTCCCTACGACTTCCAGAGGGGGCTCTGGCCGAACATACGTTCGCCGCTAATTTGGGACCCCTCGGCGGTCAACACCTACCTCATTTGCAGCATAATGTTCGTCTTCATCGCTTTGATTCCCGACCTAGCGGTTATCCGCGATAGAAGCACGGGGATGCGCCGAGCCATCTATTCTGTCATGGCCCTTGGATGGCGTGGCAACCCTAGACAGTGGAAGCTTCAGGCCATTGCAGGCATCCTTCTTTCGGCGCTGATTCTGCCCGTCTTCGTATCGGTGCACAGCATAGTCTCCTGGGACTTCGGTATGGCCGTAGCGGTGTCGAGCTGGCACTCCACCATCTTCGCCCCCTACTTCGTCATTGGCGCCGTCCACTCAGGAGTCGCCGGCGTGGTAACAATAATGATATTCATGCGATGGATGTTCCACTGGGAAGAGTACATACGTCGGGAGCACATCGACGCCCTGGGCCGCCTGCTGATAGTCATCGCCCTCGGGTGGTTCTACTTTTTTGCCATGGAGTTCATGTTTGGCATCTACGGCCAGGAAACGGATGAGCTGGCCACCAGGACCCTTCAGGTATTCGGGGCGCCCTGGAGCTGGTGGTTCCTAACCTTTCTTATCGCGGCCTTCTTCTTCCCCGTCCCGCTGTGGCTTTTCCGCAACGTACGTCGGAGCTTCCTCCTGATGGCCATCACCACTATTTCGGTCAACATTGGCATGTGGCTGGAGCGTTTCCTCATCATTGTGCCCGGCCTGGCCCGCAAGCAGGGCTTTACCCAGGCCTGGTATACCTACTCCCCCAGCCCTGTGGAAATAACAATCGTGGCTGGAACCTTTGCCCTAGTCCTTATGCTCTTCCTCCTCTTTGCCAAAGTGTTCCCTCTCATACCCATCTTTGACATCAAGGAAGGTCAGGTGCTAAAGGACGAAATACGCATTGGACGGAGACGAGTCCCGGCGGTATTTAGAGACGAGTAAACCATTTCCGAGGTGAAATAATGGCAACACAATCGATTCTGGCCCTTTACTCCGATGCCAACTATGCCGCCGAAGCCGGTGAAGCACTGGACAATGCTGGTTTCGCCAAGGAGGACTACGATTTCCTCACCGACACGCCTTACCCTGAGGGCGCCTTTGGCGAGAGGCACAGCAGTCACCGCCTTTATATCTTCCCCTTTGTGGGCGCTTTAATCGGCCTCACTACGGCCATCCTCCTCACCGCGGGCACCCAGATATCCTATCCCCTGGTGACCGGGGGCAAGCCTATCCTGGCCATACCTCCTATGGCGATTATCGCCTATGAAGGCACCATGCTTGGCGCCATCCTTTTTACGGTTATCGGCATCATCTTTGAGTCACGTCTACCCACTACCAAGAGACGTATCTACGACACCCGCATCACCGAGGGATATATAGGGGTGGTAGTAGATTGCGAGGAGGACCAGGTCAACACCGTCGAGCAGATTCTGACCCAGGCCGGCGCCACTGAGGTAAGACGAGAGGAGGCATGAGCCTGAACCATTCCAGGGTTAGCAGGACTCTCAGGGGGACACTGATCGGACGCAGTGTCCGTGGATCGCTACTGCGCCTGGGCCTTCTTGGCGCCCTGGTAACTATTTTCGCTGCGAGCTGTGCCGAGGGGACATACCCCCTGGACTTCTTCTACGAGATGCACTACCAGCCTTCCTACCACCCCCAGGAGCCACCGCGGCTTATGCCCGCCGAAGGAGCGGTGCCGATTACGGGCAAGGAAGTCCTCTTAAAAGTTGCCGTCGATGAGTTGGATACCATCACAAACCCCATTCCCGGAGAAGGGGTGGAACGCGGCGCGGAGCTCTACGCCATAAACTGCTCCATGTGCCACGGCGTTGGAGGGCAGGGGGACGGCCAGGTACTCAAGACAATGATAGAGAAGTACGGCTACACCCCTAAGCTAAATACAAACCTCACGCTGGTGAATGTATTCGGTTACTCCGACGGCAAACTCTTTGCCACTATAAGCAATCGAGACCTGAGGCCGGAAATAGCGGCCCTGGAACCCAGCACTAACCGGGTCATGCCCCAATTCCAGAAGCTCCTCACCGCCCAGGAGAGGTGGATGCTGGTAAACTATCTTCAGACCCTAGGGGGGCCTTGAGGCATCCCTTCCCCCTGGTTGCTAATGCGGTTATTCTTGATTCTATGGTGGGTCTCAGGATGGTGGGCGGTGAAGAAATGGAAACTCTACTTGCATCAAACATCCTCTTCGCAACCCCTTCGCCAATAGCCAAGGCCCACGCCATCTGAGGGGAGTGCATGACTCACCTAATCAAACTCAGCACAACGGTCAGAGGTCTCTTCCCACCCTATGGCGGCCTCTGGATCCTTGGTCTTGTCATGCTGAGCATTTTGGCGGCATCCTGCGGTGCCAATGAGCCCAAGCCCCTGGAGGAGCAAGCCCAGAGCATTGACAAGCAGCTGATGTGCCCGGTTTGTCCCGCAGAGACCATAGATCAGGCCCAGGTGCCCCTGGCTAGGGAGATGCGGGCCTTTGTCCGGGAGAAGCTGGCTGAGGGCTGGACAAGACAGGCGATACTAGACTACTTCTCGGCCCCGGAGCGTTACGGTACCAAGGTCCTGGCGGAGCCTCCCAAGTCAGGGACAAGCTTGATGATATGGACCATACCCCCTATCGGTTTTCTCCTGGGGGGAGCTTTGATTTTCTTCACCATCAGGGCCATGCTGCGACGCCCCTCTGGACCAGCGAAGGATTTACTGCCCATCGAATCTGACCTGGAGCCGTATCTGGAACAAGTTGACGCCGAGATGGAAGCCAGAATCCGAACTCGTCCGTATAAGGAGATGGACTCGGACAACGCAGGGGAGAACATGAGCCCAAAAACCACCGACGAAGGCGCATCTCATGGGTGACCTTGGCCTTATTTCCATGCTCATAGCCCTGGCCCTGGCGGTGTACTCCGATGAGGCCTCGGTATTGGGCCAGGTCAGACACATACCCTCTCTAGTAGAGAGAGGCCGCTACGC
>JAPULR010000226.1 GCA_027294635.1 Chloroflexota bacterium
CTTACTTCCACCCCACGCTTGCGAGGGGACCATTCGGGCCTCGCATCAAAAGCGTCTGTGGTGGTTGTAAGGCGGGTCTGGTCGGAGCCGTCGGCGTTCATTACGTAGATTTCCAGGTTGCCGTCCCGGTCGGAGTAGAAGGCGACGCGGGAACCGTCGGGGGACCACGAAGCAGCGGTATCAAAGTCTTCGTTAGAGGTTAGCTGACGGATGTCGCTGCCATCAGCGTTCATCAGGTAGATCTCAGAGTCGCCGTCCCTACTAGAAGTAAATGCAATTTCATCACCACTGGGAGAGAAGGAGGGGCTGGTATCGTTTTCCACGTGTGTTGTAAGCTGGCGTTTGTTTGAACCGTCGGCGTTCATTACCCAGATGAAACCGTTCTCTCCGGTGGGAGTAAAGTCGTACACGATCTGAGTCCCATCAGGAGACCAGGTTGGGACAAACTCATCCCCGTTGGATGTGTCGGTGAGTTGGGTGAGGGCCCCTCCGTCGATGTCCACCACCCAGATATCCCTGCTCTCGTTGTCGAAATCCAGGCTTCCATCTTGTTTGATGGGAATCGTCAGGTTCACAACAACTATTTTGCGTCCGTCTGGAGACCACGCCGGTTCGACCTTGAAATTGGCAACATTTTGGTCGCTGTCAAACTCATGGATCACGACAAGCCACTCCCCATCGTCGCCAAAGGCAGTAATATTACCAAAGCTCTCAAAGGCGATTCGCCTGCCATTGGGTGCCCAGGTAGCGTGTAAAGCGCGAAACCGGGCAACTCTCTCTACGTCGGAACCATCGGGAGCCATCAGGTAGAGTGATAGGGTGTCATCGGCGCGATCCGATAGAAAGGCGATGCGGTCTGGTCTTACTAGAACATCACTCAAGGCGTGAAATTCAGACCCTCCCTCAACTGCTACGGCTTTCACGGTCTGGACGTAGGTACCGGGCTCCGTACCGGCGTTAAAGAGGCCATCGGCGTCTATGGCGCCACCGCCCTCCTCCTCCACGCTCCAGGTAAAATCCAGCCCTGGTACACGGTTGCCAAACTGGTCCACACCAACGGCAACGAACTGCTGGGTCATCTCTATCCCAATGTCGGCCATCTCAGGGGCGACAACCACCCGTTCCAGCGTACCGGGGGTCACGGTTAGGTCTGAAGTGACGGTACGAACCAGGTCTCCCTGGGTCGCTTGTACTTCCACAGCGTTTACAAAGGCGCCCGCTACTTCGTTAGCGGTGAATACGCCACCAGCCGTGGTCGAACCGGCGTCAGTGTCGAGGACGGTCCAGCTCAAATCCACGTTGTTGATGACATTACCAAACCGGTCCATTGCAGTGGCTTCAAGCAGATCAGTCTTCCCTGCCGCAATCTCAAAGGGCGCGGGAATTGTGACTCTATCCAGGGGGTCAGGCGTAACTGTAACGAAGGCAAAGCCTTCGATAGAGTCGGATCCCAAGATGGCGATGGCGGTGACAGCTCTATCAAAGCGGCCAGCCCTTCGCCCTGCCGAAAATAGACCGTCGGAGTCAATGAACCCCACCTCGGGTGCAGACTTCCACGTTATGACCGCTTCCGGAATCTCGTTCCCAAAGGAATCGCCCGCCGTAGCGGTGAATTCCTGGCTCTTAGTCACCCCCACAGACTCCACTCTGGGACTGACTAGAACCTGGGCCAGGGCTCCAGGTTCAATTGTAACCGTGGCGGCAGCATCCCTCGTGATCGACCCTTGAGAGACCTCCACCCGCAGCCCATCCTCGTACATTCCCACCGTGGTCCCAGCGGTGAGCCTTCCTTCATCGTCTACCTGTCCCGCCTGGTCCTCCGACTTAAACACAAGGGTCAGGCCTGTTATGGGGTTGCTAAACTGGTCTGTTGCTACCGCATGGAGCTGCGACACCTCTCCGGCTGTTACGCTGACCGCCTCCGGTACAAAGGCCACCTGGTCCAGAGGACCGGGCTCCACAGTTACGGTAACGGAGGCTATCTTGGTTAGTGAACCCTTGTTAACCTCTACTTTTACTCCGTCTCGATAAACCCCGGCTTTGGTTCCGGCGGTGAACTCTCCAGTAGTGTCCACCCTTCCTGTCTCCTCGCCCGACCGATACAAAAACCTCAGCCCTGGAATCGGGTTCTCAAAGCGGTCCAAAGCCATTGCGCTGAACTGCGCCATCTGGCCGGCTTCCACGCTCAGGGTCTCAGGCTCAAGGGTCACATGGTCTAAAGGACCGGGCTCCACGGTGATAGAGACCATCGCCGTTCTAGTCACCGAGCCCTGGCTAACCTCTATCTGAATCGCATTACCATAGATGCCCGCCTTGGTCCCCGCGGTGAACCTCCCCTCACTGTCTATCTGACCGGCCTCCTCCGTTGCCCGATAACCAAAAGCCAGGTCGGGTATGACATTATCAAACTGGTCCAGGGCCTGGGCCGAGAACACCACCCCTTCCTCAACGACAAGGGTGGCCTCTGTCTTATCCAGGGAAATACTGTTCAGAGGACCAGGCTCGACGGTGACGACCGTCGTGGCAATATCGCCTTCTCCCTCGCTAAGCGCCGTCAGTATGACGGTAAAGGTCCCTGCTTTGGTGTACTCATGGGTAACCGGCTCTTGAGTCTCCACGGTTGTGGTGGCCCCATCGCCGAAGTTCCACAGGAACTCATCGGCATTTTGAGAATTATTGGTGAAGGTTACGCTGAGAGGGGCTTGCCCTCCAGCAGTGCTAGCTGTAAGAAGTGCTTCTGGAGACGCAGCGCCACAGGCGCTGATAAGCATCATGATGCCAGCCATTAGTATGGCTGGCAGTACGGTGAACAAGTAGCTTAACTTTGGAGATCCTTGCAATGTTTGCCTCCCAGCAGCACTTAATAAGACGATGCCCCAGGTCTCACTCTCTAGGTTGGGGCAACTTTGGCTCTGGCGGGGACCACTGTCCCATCGGCCAAAACTATGCCATCCTCGCAGCGACATTCTACGCGCCCGCCACCGAACTGCTCCTGGTACAACTGGGCGTATAAACCGCCCCGGCCAAGAAGCTGGTTATGAGTCCCCTGTTCCACTATTCGACCATGATCGACAACGTAAATCACATCGGCCGCAATGATAGTGGACAGGCGGTGCGCTATGGCTATGGTGGTGCGCTCCTTCATTAAAGGCTCCAGGGCCGCTTGGATATGCCGCTCGCTGGAGGTATCCAGGGCCGAGGTAGCCTCGTCCAGGATCAGAATCTTGGGTTGATGTAAGATAACTCGGGCAATAGATAGTCGCTGCCGTTCTCCACCGGAGAGCCTGTAACCCCTTTCTCCTACAATTGTATCGTATCCCTCTGGGAATTCGGTAATCCGGTCGTGGATAAAGGCAGCCTTGGCGGCTTTTTCGATCTCTTCCTGGGTGGCATTCGGGTCGCCGTACAGGAGATTGTCGCGAAGGCTGGTGTGAAATAGGTAGCTCTCCTGGGTCACATACCCAATCAGCCCGGCGAGGGAGGAGAGGCGAATATCCCTGACATCAATTCCGTCGATGCGCACCGCCCCTTCCGTGACGTCGTAGAGCCTCGACATCAGGTACGAGATGGAGGTTTTACCCGCCCCGCTGGGACCAACGAAGGCAGCTAACTCCCCGGGCTTGATTTCAAAACTGACACTCTCTAGCGCCCATTGTTGGCCATCTTCATTGGACGGTTTTCCATCAACACCATCTTCCCCCGTCACACCATATCTTAGCCGCACAGAATCGAAGGTAACCCTGCCGGAGGCCTCCTCAGGCCTGATGTCAACGGCGTTGGGCGAGTCCACGATCTTTGGCTTAATATCCAGATATCCAAAGATCCGTTCGAAGAGGGCCAGGGACGACTGAAGTTCCACCGACACCTGCAACAAGCTGCCTATGGGGAAGTAAAGGCGGGCCTGCAGCGTTGTGAAGGCCACTATGGTGCCGGCAGAGATACCTCCTGGACCGCCGCCTGAGATTAGGTAGCCAGCCAGGAGGTATATAGCCACAGGGGAAACGGAGAAGAAGATCTGCATAACGGCCCAGAAGGACTGACCAGTCATCTGCTGGCGCACCGTTAAGTCCGAAAGCCTCTGGTTCTCTTGATGGAACCGCTCTATCTCCTGGTCTTGGCGGCCAAAAATCTTGGATAGGGTGATCCCCGAAACCGATAGGGTCTCCTGGGTAATGGCCGTCATTTCAGCCCTGGATTCCTGGGCTTTCGCCGTCACCGCTCGGCGGCGCTGGCCTACAAACCGGGTCAGCAGGGCAAACACAGGGATGGTGCCCATGGCCACCACGGTTAGCTGCCAGGAAAGGATGGACATGGCTACCAGGGTGCTGAGGAAGATGACGCCATTTGAGAGAACGTTGGAGACGGTGCTGGTCACCACCGTCTGGACCCCGCCGACATCGTTGGCCACGCGGGACTGTATCTCTCCGGTGCGGGTGTCGGTGAAGAAGCTAAGGGGCTGGCTCTGCAGGTGTCGATAGAGCCTGTCCCGAAGGTCTCGCATCACGTTCTGCCCAACCTGATTGGTGAGGTAGGTCTGCGCAATGCCCAGAATTCCGACGATGACCGTGATCCCCGCCATCACCCCGGCAAGAACCCACAGCAAGCTCAGGTCGGGGCTGCCACCACTGGGGAAGAGACCCGAGTCAAATACGACCCGGATAAGGAGCGGATTGACTACCCCAAGTCCGGCGGTGATAAGGATAAGTAGACCGACCAGGGTAACCACGGGCCAATAGGGACGAAAGGTGCCTACTATGCGCCGGACAAGCCCCTGTGTTGCTAGGTAGTCCGAACCTTGGTTTCCTTGACTCATGCTAAACACGATTCCACTACACTAGCCTATGTCCTCCCTGCTCATACCGTCAACTTTCACAGGAGAGGAAGCCAGACAAAAGGACACAAGCTAACTAGACAAAAGAGTCTTTCCAGGTGTTTTAGAGGCTAGGTTGGTCGGGTTATTAGTTGAGACAAGGGAGGGATGAACTCCAGCAACCCTCAACCTAGCGGCAGCTTTGAGAAGATGGAAGGCTGTCCCGATTGCGTGCGGTTCAGAATGATGTGCCTCCAGCCCTGGATTATCATCGCGGTTTCCTACATAAATGGAGCTAGTACGTTAGGAGTAAAAAATCCCGCCACTACTTACGCTCTTAAACAGTCGTCTTAAACACATTTACATTGTAGGCAGGATAAACCTCGGCTCGCGGTTCTGGAATGCCAATCTTTTGCATTACAGGCATAAGACGGCTGACAAAGCCCTCTTTCATCTTCTCTGTTGATTCCCAGATGTTTATCATATGGAGTTCACCAGATTCGTCAAAGCGAACAGCGTGCGTCATCCAACCATCAATTGGTTCAGTCTCCCATCCGACTTCTTGCCGCAGCCTTTCATACATGTCTTTAGTAAACCCCTTCCCTGTAAAGATCGCTATTATCGCCATAATTATAACCCTATGATATTTCGTAGACCGATACCATCATCGCTTACTGAGATTCCGTCATTATTGCATCCCCCAAGTCGGAAAGAATTACCGCTTCGCTGTGGCGGTAAAGCAACCGTTGGTTCAATTTAAAAGTTGGTGATGCCAGCTTCACCCGCTAAGCCATTTATAGCTCTTCCTTCTCCAGCTTGTCCGGCAGATAGGGTATTTCCAGACATAGCAGGTGTGGAGTCGTCTCCCGGGTCTATATCAAAAACGGCGTAACTCCACCCACCTTGACCCCCATTGCCAGGCCTACCAGCTGTCTCTAATAGGAAAGAACAACACCCGCCACTGCCGCCAGTGCTTCCGCCGCTACCGCCTGAGGAACCCCCCAGGCCGGCAGCACCACCAATGCCACCATTGCCCCCAGTGCCCGCCGTGATACGGTTGTTCCTGATAATCGGAGATATGCCCGGCCCGACTAGGACACCGATGGACGGACCACCGCCACCTCCTCCACCCTGGCCGCCAATGCCGCCGCTGCCACCTCCCCCACCTTCCCCACCGTCGCCGCTCCGACCGATATTACAACCCAGGAAGGAGCATACATTTGGCGCGCCTACGCCTCCGGTAGTGCCTCTACCGCCGGTGCCGCCCGCACCGCCGTTACCGGCTCTGCCGCCGCTACTCACAACAATAGTGTTGTCTTCTACAACAGCCGAGTTGACGTTATAGAGCATAAGTCCGATGGAAGCTCCACCGCCGCCGCCACCCTTTCCTCCGGTGCCGCCCCGGCCACCGCCGCCGCCGCCACCTCCGCCGCCCCCGTCGAGAC
>JAPULR010000227.1 GCA_027294635.1 Chloroflexota bacterium
TGCAGGCGGTAGGTTCCGTCCATCATGGTAGTGGAAGTGGACATGTGGACGTCGCATAGGTTGGGCTTGCCCGTGGTGCAGAAATGGCACCGTCCGCACCCGGAGACGAAGGACAGAATAACGGTGTCACCGGCTTTGACCCAGGTGACGCCGGGGCCTACCCGCTCCACAATTCCCGACCCCTCGTGGCCCAGGACGACGGGCAGCGCCACCTTGGCCTCCCCGGCCATGAAGTGCCAGTCGCTGCGGCAGATACCGGCGGCGCCTATCTTGACCAGAACCTCGCCCCCTTTGGGTTCGTCCAGGTCCAGCTCCTCTATAACAAGGGGGGTGTTTGCCTCGTACAAGACCGCCGCTTTGGTCTTCATTCTCCATTCCTTTCTTGGATTTCCTGCGTCGTGTCGGGGAATTCCTCTTTGATCACCGGGTTTCTCAGGGTGCCGATGCCGCTTATCTCCACCTCCACCACGTCGCCGGCCTTAATGTTGTGGGTGGGGCCATCGGTGCCCATCCATATTACGTCACCTGGATACAGGGTCAAGTATCGGCTCATTGTGCTTATGTAGGTGGCGACGCCGAAGATCATGTCCTTGGTGGGGAACTCCGACACGACCTCATCATTGACCCGAACGGTGGTGTGCATACGTTCGAGGTTGACCCGGGTCTCTATCCAAGGGCCCATGGGCTTGAAGGTGTCGGTGTTCTTGGACCGCCACATGGTCCGGTCGCTGCGCTGCCAGGAGCGCTCACTCACGTCGTTGCCAATGGTGTAGCCGAGGACGCAGTCCAGGGCCTCCTCCTCGGACACGTCTTTGGCCCTCTTGCCGATGACCGCCACCAGCTCACCCTCGTACTGGACCTCCTGTGTGGCGTCTTTGGGAATGACGATGGGCTCTTCGTGGGCGATGAGGGCGTTGACGGCGCGGTAGCCGATGTCCGGCTTCTGGGGGACGTTAACCTCTTCCCCGCGGGCTTCCGCCGTCTCCTGGATATGGGACAGGTAGTTCAACCCCGCGGCATAAAACGTCCTTGGGACGCAGGGCACAAGAAGCTTCACTCGGTCCAGGGGTCGGCGCACCGAGGTGAGGTCATAACGATTAAATGGGTTGCCTTTAATCTCCACCACCGCCGATCCATCAACCACTCCATAGCATGTTCTCTCCAGAGCTTTGAATCGACAAAACTTCATAACCGTCTCCTGCCTGAGGAAAACTTACTTACCTTTTCGTTCTAGCCACCTGGATATAGAGGCCTCTGCCCTTGGACTGATGGCGTTCTGTATCTCCACGTTCACCAGGCTGGGCCTGCCGGAGGCGAAGGCCCGCTCCAGGGAGGGAGCCAGCTCCTCGGGTCGTTGCACATGCTCGCCGTAGCCTCCCAGACCCTCAACCACCTTGTCGTAGCGAGTCTTGAGCAGCTTTGTCGCGGTAGGACGTCCGTACAGCCCCATCTGGATATGGTAATCAATGCCCCAGGTAGCGTCGTTGCCCAGCACCGCCACGATGGGGAGATTGTGCCGTACGGCGGTGTCAAACTCCATGGCGGTGAAGCCAAAGCCGCCGTCACCGGTCATCAGCACAACTCGTGAATCAGGATGGGCCACCTTGGCGGCCAAGGCTGTGGGCAGTCCGTTGCCCAGGGTGCCGAACTGGGAGAAGTAGAACCATCGTAGGGGGTACTGGGCAGGGTGAACTGCCCGGCCAAAGTGGCCGAAGTCGCCGCCGTCCCAAACCAGGATGTCCTCGGGCTTGAGAAATGACTTGAGGACCTTGTGGACGTAGGCCGCATGCATGGGAGTTGCCGGTACCGCCAGACCCTCGTACCATTCGGCCTGGGCCTCTTTTTGCGCCCGCAACTCCTCAAGCCAGGGTAGCTCCCGCCACTGGCTCTTGGAGGCCTCATCGGCCAACTGCTCAACAATGGCCGGAATGTCGCCAACCATACCCACGTCTACACTCCGGTTGCGACCGATCTCGGTGGCCGAGGGGTCAATCTGGATGATGCGGGCACCGGCGTCAAATATGGACCCGTAGCGGATGCTGTTGTCCAGCTTCTTGCCCAGCAGGACCACCACGTCGGCCTCACCCACAAGCTTGGCCGCCCAGTTGAGGGCTGTGTCGAAGAAGCCCAGGCAGTAGGGATGCTCGTCTGATACCAGACCGCGGGCCTGGTCGGCTGTCATCAACGGAATTCTGGTGGTCTCGATGAACCGTTGGAGCCACGAGCCGTCGTCAGAGTATCCCGCAGCTGCTGCGGCAATTATGAGAGGCTTTTGGGCTTGCTGTAGCAGCTGGATTGCCCGGCTAATTTGCTCTTCTCCTGCCTGCACCTTCCCTTGAGCGTGGTTCGGGCTGGCCGGGTAGAAGGCGACATCGTCCTCTGGGACCTTCTGCTCCTGAACGTCCAGGGGTATAGTCAGGTGCACGGGGCCGCGGCGCCCGGCGTAGGCGGTGCGCACGGCCATGGCTATAGAGTCGGGAATACGGCGAGCGTCTTGGACCAGCCAGGAACCCTTGGTTACGGCCCCGGCAAGGGCCACCTGGTCTATCTCCTGGTTGGCGCCCTTTCCCAGCTCCGAAACTTCCGCGGACCCGCCTATGGAGAGCATAGGACTCTCGCTGTGGAGGGCGTTGGCCATCCCGGGAATAGTGTTGGCCATCCCTGGCGTTGTGGCCATTACCACGCCAAGCTGACCCGTGATGCGCCCCCAGGCATCGGCCATAAAGGAGGCTGCCTGCTCGTGGCGAGTATCGATAAACCGGAAGTCCATGTCGGACATCACGTCCATCAGGGGTAGAGTGTGGTCTCCGGCGATGGTAAAGATATTGGTCACGCCCTCCAGCTTCAGGGCGCGGGCTATGAGGTGACTGCCGGTGACGGACGAAGCGCTCATTCAGACCTCCGCTGGCGGGACTTCCGAGGGTTGGGCCAAGTCTAGGGTTCGGCTTGAATTATGGAATGGCGGGCAATAGGCGTCAAGTCGGAGACTAATAGCGATTGTTGAGGTAGCCAACTGACTCAAGTAGAATAGTGCCTATCGCGCAAGGAGGGGTCCACCAATGGCATCCAAACCCATTGTCAAGGTCATAGGCACGGGGGGCACTATTGCCAGCGTTACCTCCAGCCGTCTTGACCTCACTTTATACCCTGAAACCGGGCACCGGATTCTGATAAAGGAGTCCTTGGATCGTGTGCCAGAGGTTAACGAGCTGGCTGAGATACGCAGCGAAGACCTGATGAGTGAAGCCAGCACCTTCATCGGGCCGTCCCAGTGGCCGCGCATCGCTCGGCATATCAACAAGGTGTTCCGGGAGGAGCCGGAGGTAGACGGCATCGTGTTGACTCATGGCACCGGAACCATGGAGGAGACGGCCTATTTTCTTCAATTGACGGTCAAGTCTTCCAAGCCGGTGGTGATGACGGGGGCCATGCGGCCAGCTTCGGCCCTGGGCACCGATGCTGACCTGAACCTGTACAACGCCATCCGCGTTGCCGCCCATCCCGATGCGTCGGGGAGGGGCGTCCTGGTGGTGCTGAACAACCAGATCCACAGCGGGAGGGACGTTACCAAGACCGACCCGTTACATGTGGAGACCTTTAAGGATTACGACATGGGGCTTCTGGGCTACGCCGATCCCGATGGTGAGGTAGTGTTTTATCGATCAACCGTAAGAAAGCACACCACGGCAACGCCCTTTGATGTTGAGCAGATTGAGAGCTTACCTCGAGTGGACATCGTCTCAAGCTACGCCGGCTCTGATGCCCTGCTGGTGGAAGCGGTGCGACGTAACGGCTCGGCGGGTCTGGTGCTGGCGGGCGTCGGTGGAGGAAGCGTAGAGTCGCCAGGTCCCAAGGCCGCTATGGAGGCGATGAAGGAAGGGATGACGGTGGCTTTGGCCTCTCGGACAGCAAACGGGCGAGTGGTGATGACGCCGGGTAAGGAAAGGGATGGATTTATAGTCGCCGATAATCTGTTGCCCCATAAGGCCCGAATACTGTTAATGCTTGCCCTAACGGTAACTAAAGACCGCAGGGCGATCCAGAAGATGTTTTACGAATACTAGGAGGCGGCCAGTGGATGTCAACCAGCTGATAGAGGAGACTTTCCTTGAGACGGACCGGGACCTGGAGGCCGCCCTCGATGGCCTCTCCACCGCCGAGTTGGAGTGGCGCCCCACCGACGAGGCAAACTCCATTGGCTTTACCCTATGGCACCAGACACGAGCTGAGGATATCTGGGTTAACGACTTTGCGCAGAAGGCCCGGGAGGTCTTTTCCAGGGACGGTTGGGCCTCAAAATGGAACATCCCCGTACAGGATACTGGGGCACGTTACACTAAAGAGCAGCTTGGAGCCTTTGTCACCCCGCCTGTAGCTGAGATGTGGCAGTACAACCGGGCGGTGCGGGCCGAAACCTTGAAATACCTCGGAAGTCTCAACGCCCAGGACTTTGACTTCACCCCTCAGACCGACAATCCGCGACGGCGGGGGTATACCATCGGTCGGATGTTTGGCCATCTTCTGTGTGAGGTAAGCCAGCACCTGGGACATATAAGATACCTTCGTGGTTTGCAGCGGGGCCTGAACAAATAAAAGCCTCTACTGCACCCTGCTCCGGCTTTAATTTCCTCTTTTGTCGCCACTAGTTCCGTTCTTGACCACCATAAAGCTGGGTTATGATGAAACTACCTATGATGACCCAGCAAAAAAGCGCGGCGTATAAACGCCGATGCGGTAGTAACAACGGAGGCCCGGTCAGGTTGCGGCTATTCCTGATTGCCCTTATGTTGTTAAGTCTTGCCTTAGCGGCGGCGTGTTCTCCCAGAGAAAAGCGCATCGTCTTTGTGTCGGACCGTGATGGCAACATGGAGATCTACAGCATGGACCTTGAGGGCTCCGAGGAGACCCGCCTTACCACCAATCTAGTTTCCGATACCAAGCCGCGGTGGTCCCCCGACGGGAGCAAGGTGGCGTACCTATCACATGAGTCGGGCGAAACTCGACTTCATATCATGGACAGGGATGGCGATAACCTGGTTACGCTTACCGCCAATGGAGACTCTGTCCAGCAATATAGCTGGTCTCCCAACGGAAAGCGAATCGCTTTTCTCTCTGGCCAAAACGGCAGATCGGATATCTACGTGGCGGACAGGGATGGCTCAAACCTCATTCGTGTGACGGACAGCGGTGAGCCTAAGGACCTGGGGTCCTGGTCCCCCGATGGCGTATGGGTGGTCTATTCGGTAATGAGGGGCGAAGGCCAGGGAATCTACATCAGAAATCCCGACGGGGTGGACAGGATTCAGGTGAGTGCTACTCCAGGCTGGAAACCCGTATGGGCGCCCAAGGGTGATGACATTGCCTTCTTCTCCCAGGGGGAAGATGGACCGGAAATCTGGCTGGTTGATCGTAAGGAAAAGGAGCCGACGAGCCTTACCGGCCAGGTGTATACTGATTCTTCCCTGGCGTGGTCGCCTGACGCCAAGCGCATCGGTTTCGTGTCCCAGCGGGACGGTGACCTGGAGATTTACACAATGAAGACTGACGGCTCCGACCAGAAGCAGCTTACCAGCAACGATGTCGCTGACACCGATCCCCTGTGGTCCTCCAACGGAAAGAGCATCATCTTCGTGTCCAGGCTCCACGGCAGCGCCGAGATTTTTGCCATGGATGGTGATGGCTCTAGCCAGAGGCGTCTCACCAACAACTCCTTCAATGACCTATCGCCCCACTGGTAAGGCAACTACCCTCGTCCCTTCTGTCCAGGGGGGCGATCTGGTTCTCGGCTATACCTTAGTTGAATCGCTGTGCTACGATAAACATCAATATCTTTGAAGGCCTCTTTCATACTGGGCCGGGAGGTTGGCATGGATTGTCCGCGTTGTGATGGTGGGAACTTGGTAGTGCAAGACCACCTGGGAATTGAGGTCGACGTGTGCACCCGGTGCCAGGGCATGTGGCTGGACCATCACGAGATGGACCTGCTGGAAGACACCGTGCTGGACAAAGACGACATGAAGGGCAGCATGATGTACGCCGAACGACCAAGCGATATCTCCTGCCCCAAGTGTCAGGACCTCATGACCACCTTCAACTATCGTGCCTACGATCTGCCCATCGACTTCTGCAATCAGGGCCACGGCTTCTGGCTGGACCCCGGTGAGGAGAAACGGGTGCTGGAACTGATGGAGAAGCGGATACGCGATTTAAAACGCACCGCCTCCGCCGAGGGGGAATGGGCTGGCTTTCTGAAGGGCCTGGCCTCCAAAAAAGCGCCGGGCTCCAAGAGCGTTTTCGGCAAGGTCAAGGGGTGGTTTACCGGAAAACGCTAGCTTGCCGGTAGCAGCCGCCGCACCGTCGCAAATACGTCCTCAAACATCTGCCTGGTAAGGCGTCCCGTCTGGGTGTTCTGTTGGCTGGGATGGTAGGACCCAACCAGGCTTTTACCGTCGTCCAATGCGTAGACCACCCCGTGGCCAAACTTGGGCCGGGGCGAGGGCAAGGGTACGCTCCGTTCTTTGCATACGGCCAGATACGTGTCGAAGGCTATTTTGCCCAGGGCCACCACAATCTCCGCTCTGTCCAGCAGGTCCAGCTCCCGCAGCAGATAGGGCCTGCAGTTGGCCAGCTCCTGGGGCAGGGGCTTGTTAAGTGGCGGGGCGCACCTCAGGGCGGCGGTAATGTAGGCGTCGTGCAAAGCCTGGCCGTCGTCCTTATGGGTTGAGTCAGGGAACTTGGCAAAGCCGTACTTGTGCAGCGTGCCGTAGACCCAGTCTCCGCTGCGGTCGCCGGTAAACATCCGCCCGGTGCGGTTGCCGCCGTGGGCCGCGGGGGCCAGACCCAGGATCAGCACTCGGGCCTCGGGATCCCCAAAGGCTGGCAGGGGCTTGCCCCAGTAGTCCCAGTCCATGTACATGCGACGCTTGTTGCGGGCCACCTCCCGCCGGTATTCCACCAGCCGGGGACACTTGGTGCAGGAGACTATTGTCTGTTGTAGCTCTTCTAGGTCTGTCATTAGCCTGCCGCGCTGCTGGCAGGACTATAAACCCTTCGCCTTCCAGGGGCAAGGCGACAAATCACTGGTACAATAGCTCGGCCTTGACCACAACAAGCTTGGGGGATTGAACCATGACCACCGAGGAAAAGAGAAGTTACCTGGGAAAGATGCGCCGTCACAGGGGTTACATTCTGGATATGCACAAGATTCTGGTGTCGGCGGACTTTGACTGGGTCCAGGCGTACGACCCCTTTGCCGAGGCCACTTACACCGGCCAGCGCCTCTTAGACCGTAATAAGACTAAGGAGCTTCTGCAGATCGTTGTCGAGGCCGCCTTGAGGGCCGACGTTGAGCAGATTCAGGCCCATGTTGAGCTGGCCTTGAAAGAGGGAGCGACGCCTCAGGAGGTCCTGGAAGCCCTGCAAACTGTGGTTATGCCCATGGGCATGCTGGCCTTCCGGCGAGGGCTCCAGGCCTGGGCCGCGGCGGTCAAACCCGAGGTGGTGGAGTTGGACTGAAGGTTGTATGGCTGATAATTCTTTATCTCCGCTTATGGTTCGACAAGCTCACCATGAGCGGAAATAAAACAGCTCACCCCGAGCCTGTCGAGGGGTCATCCTGAGCTTTATCGGGGGCAAGCTCTTTTGCCGCGGGTACAAAAGGGAACGATGACGAAACTAGCGTTTTTAGCTCTAACATTGATGGTCTCCTTGGCGCTCGTTGCCTGCCAGACCCAGAGCGACGAGGAGATAGCTGAGGATCTCAGAGACGTTCCTTCTGCTTTTCAGGTCTCGTCAGTCCAGTTGTTTTCAGAGTACCAGGATAACCAAAGGGAAGCCAACAAGAAATTCAAGGGGCAGGTAATCACCATTACAGGTGCTGTCACCGAAATAGGCGTGGATGTATTCGGCAATCCCTTTGTCATGCTGGCTGGTGGAGAGTTCCGGGGAGTGCGGTGCTTCTTTAGCGTCCAAGAAGTCCCAGGACTCGCTTCTTTGCCCGTGGGCCAGACA
>JAPULR010000228.1 GCA_027294635.1 Chloroflexota bacterium
GAGGGCCCAATTTTGACCTTTCCGGACGGGGGCCAAATACACATTGGTATTAGTAGCATAACAGTGCTAATTGCTCTTCGGTGTATAGGAGCGACAGTCGATGTCCTCAAAATAGCTCAAGGTGCATCTTGCATTTGGTAGACATCACAGTGTTACTATCGTTCGGCCTGTAAGCGTATTCTACACTGGACTTTAGTTGGTGGTTGTTTTTGTCTGGCCAAATCGACTGAAGGTGGGAAGATGTTTAAAGCCGCAGTGATATTGTCGGTTCTCTCTCTGGGACTCTTGATACTCGCAGCCTGTGGCGGGGACGACGCGACCTCGACCCCCACCCGGGCATCGTCGGCCACGGCTACTCCGACCCCAAGGGTTACCCCAACCGAGGTATCTGGTGCAACACCTACTTCAACTGTGAGTACTCCAACACCTACCAGGACTCGTTCCGTGGGGCGCACCCCTACTCCTACACTTACACCAACGCCCACTCTGATGGGCGCGCCCACGAGTACGCCTACTAGAACTCCTATTCCGACACCTACCCCAACGTCTACGTTGACGCCTGGTACTACTCTGACTCCTACGAGCACGCCAGCGCCAGGCAGTGGAGCTACGTTTACCGTCAATTCAATTGGTGGCGAGCCAGACACCAACCGAGGTGATGGAATTTGCGACAATGGAGAGGGTAACTGCACCTTACGGGCGGCCATTGACGAAGCCAACTCCACTCCAGGTAAGGTTACCATAGCTTTCGACATCCCTGGAGATGGCCCACATACCATCCAAGTCGTATCTTCCCTGCCAGTCATCACAGATCCGGTGATAATTGATGGCTATACGCAGCCTGGAGCCAGTCCGAACACCAATGCCTCTGACCTAGGGTCCAATGCCGTGCTGAAGATTGAACTGGACGGAAGAAATGCGGAAGACGGCGCAAATGGCCTTAGCATTGAGGCTGGGGACAGTACCGTTCGGGGACTTGTAATCAATAACTTTTCGCGTCCAATCAATGACTTCTCAGGCGTAGGAATCTACTTGGCCAGGAATGGTGGCAACGTTGTAGAGGGTAACTTTATAGGCACCGACATTCATGGTACCGCAGACTCGGGCAACTGGTGGGGCGTTTTAATTAGCAATACGTCAGATAACCTCGTGGGAGGTATAGATATAGGCTCCCGCAACGTTATAGCGGCTAACAAGTCTTACGGGATTGAGATTACTGGCGCCCTAGCCACTGGAAACCTAGTTAGGGGTAACCTTATCGGCACCGACGCTAGTGGCACGGCTGCACTGGGCAATTTGTTCGATGGCGTTAGACTCCATGGTGGTGCGGCTAGCAACAGTATTGGGGGGACCTTCACCGCTGCACGAAACCTTATCTCTGGTAACGATAGATACGGTGTCCACATCGAATCAAACAGCACAACGGGGAATGTGGTCCAAGGCAACTTCATTGGCACCGATGTTACCGGCACGAGAGCCTTAGGGAATGGATTTGACGGTGTGATGCTTGATGGCGGCGCCACGGGTAACACGATTGGCGGGTCTGTGGGTGGGGCCACAAATGTTGTTTCAGGAAACAATAGATACGGCATTGTCCTTGACTCCTTTGCGACGGGCAACCGGATTCAGGGCAACTTTATCGGCGTCGATGTCACGGGCGTTGCTCCCCTGAGCAACAGATTTCACGGCGTCCGCATCCTGTCGGCCTCTAACAATACTATTGGGGGGACAGGCGGCAACCAGGGTAATATTATTGCGTTTAATGGCGGTGTCGGAGTATCTGTGGTTTCGGGCGGTGGTAACGCTATTCTGTCCAACTCGATATTTTCGAATAATGGACTTGGAATCGACCTTGGCGAGGATGCGGTAACGGCTAATGACGCAGGGGATGGTGACCCTGGTACAAACAATCTTCAGAATTTCCCCGTATTGAGCTCGGCCACCCGTGGCAGTCTCACGGTGCTGGGCACACTTGATAGTATTCCCAATAACGTATTCAGACTTGAATTCTTTGCCAGCGCTGCCTGTGACCTTTCAGGTCACGGCGAGGGCGAAAGGTTCCTTGGCTCGCTGTTTTTGACTACGGGCGTCGAGAATACTAGTTTTGAGGTTACCTTGTCGGCTACTGTTGACGCGGGCAGTTTCGTCACCGCAACGGCTACCGGAGGCGATGATAGCACCTCCGAGTTCTCTCAATGCGTTCCAGTAACCTAGTCAAAGAAGACGTAGTTTTAGAAGCTAAAGTGTAGTGAAAGGATGGCATCAGGCACCCTGACACCGGCTAAATCGTCTTCATCCAGCTTGGCACCGTGTAGGGCGAAGATCTCCGCACGGTCGGACCCACTATCGGCAGGCAACCTGTATTAGCGTTCAGGTCCCATCGTTAAAGGAAACGTGCCAAGTCGATGTCAAATGTCGATTACTAGTGGCGCAACTTCTTCAACCGCTCACGTAACCAGGGCAATAAGCGTAAGCCCCAGCACTATCTGGCTCGAGCCGACGGCGCGTCTCCTCCAAAGGGCTTCTTTAGGACCAGCGCTCCAAAGAAGGGACACCCATGACTATGCCGACCTCTCGCGCGGGAGCTACGTAGCTCATGTTGGAGGTCCTCAGGGCAGTTACCACCAGTCCCAAGGCCGGTCCGCTCATGAGCAGCTATTTTGATGTTTGTAGCTGAAGGGGGTAAGTGTTGACATCCAAGGTGGTATACATCAAATTTGCTTCTGGGCATCTAAAGGAGTGAGATGAACGTTTCAGCAGGCCCCCTGCAGGTCTTCGTTTCCAAAGGATGTCGGGGGTGTAAGCTGGCTATGGAGTTGGCGGACCGCGTCCGGAAGATGAAACCGCAGTTGGGTGTGGAGGTAATCGATATATCGAAAGAGCCTACAAAAGGGGGAGGGCTGGTCGTTGCCGTGCCTGCGTACGTGCATGACGGTCGACTATTGTTCCTTGGGAACCCCAGCCCCCAGGAGCTTCAGACTTGGTTGGATAACCTTGATAGGGAGGCGCCGGATGTGGACACCCCTGGTTCATAGCCGAGGCAAGGCATCCAAGGATACCTCATCGCCCTCGGCGGAGATCAGCAAAGTTGAGCTCTTGAGCGCGATGGACATCTTCAAGGACCTCTCGCAAGGAGAGATTGCGGCCCTCATTGGCAATGTGCCCATGACCACAGCCAAGAAGGGCGCGGTTATTTATCGGGCCGGCAACGGCCCGGAAGTGCTCTTTATGCTCAAGGCTGGAAAAGTGGAGTTGTACCACCGGTCGCCTGGAGGAAAGAAACTCACCGTGGCTATTGTGGAGCAGGGCACCTTCTTTGGAGAGATGTCCCTGGTTGGCCAGCGAATCCTGGGCACCGACGCCGTGGCCCTGGAAGACAGCGTACTATGCGCCATGAGCCGTCACGACGTAAGGCTCCTCATGCTAGAGCACCCTACCGTCGCCTTTCGAGTCATTGAGGTGCTGGCTCGTCGCCTGGAGCAAACCCGAAACTCCCTTCAGGAGATGGCTTTTAGCGACGTCACGGGCAGGGTGGCCAGCCTGCTGCTTCGATTGGGTAACCAGGAGACCGGGGTCATCGAGGGATATTCCCATCAGGACCTGGCGGCCATGGTGGGTTGTTTAAGGGAGAGCTTCACCGAGACCCTGGACCGGTTCAAGCAGAGTCGGGCGCTCACCGTGGGCCGTAAACGGATTGAAATTGTTGACCGCTCTCAACTAGAATGGGTGGTCAGCCAGAGATCTTTAGACGCCACTGCCACGGCCCGAAATAACTGACCTAAATGTTGCCATAGCCATCCTTGGGTTCGTGGTAGACCATGTAGGCGTCATATCCGTACAGCCTAGGGGGGACTACCAATGACCGACCAGGAACTTGACGCCCTCAGCATCAACACCATCCGGTTTCTGGCGGTGGACGCCGTGGAGAAGGCCAAGTCGGGCCACCCCGGCACCCCAATGGGCGCCGCCCCCATGGCGTACGTGCTGTGGGACCGGTTTCTCAAGCACACCCCCACGGACCCCCATTGGCCCGACCGGGACCGTTTCATCCTGTCGCCCGGCCATGCCTCGGCCATGCTATACGCCCTCCTCCACCTCACCGGCTATGACCTGCCCCTGGAGGAGCTGAAGAGATTCCGCCAGTGGGGCAGCAAGACGCCGGGTCATCCGGAGTACGGCCTGACCCCCGGGTTGGAGATGACCACCGGGCCCCTCGGCCAGGGATTCGCCCACGGTGTGGGCATGGCCATTGCCGAGCGGTGGCTGGCAGACCACTACAACCGTCCAGGGCACCAGATCATTGATCACCACACCTACGCCATAGTATCCGATGGCGACCTCCAGGAAGGAGTGGCTTCGGAAGCTGCCTCTCTGGCGGGGACTCTACGGTTGGGCAAGCTTATATACCTCTACGATGACAACGACATCTCCATTGAGGGCAACACCGACATCGCCTTCGCCGAGAACGTGGCCCAGAGGTTCCAGGCCTATGGATGGCACGTCATCGGTCCCATTGATGGCATGGACCTGGCCAACGTGGACTCGGCCATACGTCTTGCACAGGCCGAGACTGGACGCCCCACCCTAATCATTTGCCGTACCATCATCGGATTCGGCAGTCCCAACAAGGCTGGTACGGCGTCGGCCCACGGCGAGCCCCTCGGTGAGGAGGAGGTGCGTCTGGCCAAGGAGCGCCTGGGTTGGCCCTACCCGGAGCCGTTCACCGTTCCAGCCGAGGCCTTAGCTCATTTCCGCCTCGCCCAGGAGCGCGGAAGGCGTGGCCAGGAGGAGTGGGAGGCTCGAATGGATGCCTACCGCCGCGCCTCCCCCGAGGAGGCGGGCCTGCTGGAAGAGGACCTCAGAAGGGGTCTACCGCAGGGGTGGGACCGTGACCTGGAGAGCCTGTTCAAAGCCGGGGACAAGCCCATTGCCACCCGGGAAGCCTCGGGTCGCGTTATGAACGCTATAGTGGACAAGGTCCACGCCTTCACCGGCGGCTCAGCCGACCTGGCGCCATCCACCAAGACCCTGCTCAAGGACCACGGCCACTACGGCTTCGAGGAGTTCTGTGGTCACAACATGCACTTCGGCGTCCGCGAGCACGCCATGGGCGCCATCGCCAACGGTATGGCCCTCCATGGAGGGACCATCCCATACGCGGCAACGTTCCTCATCTTCTCTGATTATATGCGACCGCCCATGCGCCTGGCGGCCTTGATGGAGCAGCGGGTGATATATATCTTTACTCACGATTCCATCGGCATGGGTGAGGATGGACCGACCCACCAGCCCATCGAGCAGCTGGCGGGTCTCCGGGCCGTTCCCAACCTGGTGGTCCTCCGCCCCGCCGATGCTACCGAGACGGTGGAAGCGTGGAGAGTTGCCCTGGAGCGGCGTAATGGCCCGACGGCCTTGATACTCAGCCGTCAAAACCTGCCGGTGCTGGACCGTGCCGCTCTAGGTCCCGCCAGCGGTGTACAGCAGGGTGGGTACGTATTGTGGGGGGCAACGGCCAAGCCCGACGTAATTCTTATGGGTACCGGCTCCGAGGTGCATATAGCTCTGGAGGCTGGAACTCTGCTCCAGAAGAAGGGAATAAACTCGCGAGTGGTGTCTCTGCCTTCCTGGGAGCTCTTTGATGCTCAGTCACCCGAGTACCGTAACAGTGTGATTCCCGACGATGTGAGGGCGAGGGTTTCCATTGAGGCGGCCTCCACCCTGGGCTGGGAGCGGTACGTGGGGCTGGATGGAGTCGCCATAGGCCTGGACCGCTTTGGCGCCTCGGCCCCGGCGGCAGAGCTGTACCGTCAGTTCAACCTGACGGCCCAGAGGGTGGTTGACGAGGCGACTCGTCTCTTGGAAGTGAAGGTAAAATGAGATTAACCCTGGCATTGGGCGCCGACCACGGAGGTTTCACCCTGAAGGAGGAGCTGCTGCCCTGGCTGCGGGGTCTGGGATACCAGGTGCAGGACATTGGAGCTTACAGCCTGGACCCTGACGATGACTTCCCGGACTACGCTCATCCGGTGGCACAGATGGTAGCCTCAGGACAGGCATGGCGGGGTTTGCTGATCTGCGGCAGCGGGGTAGGGGCCTGCGTCGCCGCCAACAAGGTGCCGGGGGTGCGGGCGTGTGTCTGCCATGATGCCTATTCCGCTCGTCAAGGAGTGGAGCATGACGACATGAACATACTCTGCCTGGGAGCACGAATCGTAGGCGTGGAGCTGGCCAGGGAGCTAGTGACGGCGTTCCTCAACGCTCGGTTTAACGGTCAGGGCAAGTACCAGCGTCGTCTGGACAAAGTTTTAGCCATAGAGAGTTCCTTCCTCAAGGTAGAAAGGGACCAGACACACCAGGAGACGCAGTAGAGGATGGTCCGGTGATCAAGGCCATTATTTTTGATTTGGATGGCACCCTGGTACAGTCGGAGAAGCTGAAAGCCCTCTCCTACGCCATCGCCGTTCAGCGCTTGCGGGGGCTTGCGGAACCGGAGCCCCGGGCTGTTGAGGCCTACAAGGAGATCGTGGGAGCTTCCCGTGAAGTGGCTTCCCGGCATATCATAGATAGCCTTGGTTTAGAGCCCGACCTACGTCCAAGAATAGAGGAGTACGGCGCCTCGGACCCTCAGCAAGCAATGACTGACGTGCTAACAGAGATGCGCAAGACCATCTATGATGAGATGGTGGCTGACACCCAGGTTATTAGGGATAACCAGTGGCCCCACACCGTGGGCCTGCTCCGCATCGCCAGAGAGAACTACTGCCGGACCGGCCTGGCAACCATGTCCTACCGCAAAGAAACGATGCACGTGCTGGAGGCCCTGGATCTAAGGGCGACCCTGGATGTCGTCCTCACCAGGGAGGATGTTGAGAGGCCCAAGCCCGATCCGGAGATATATCTCCTGGCGGCCCGAAAACTAGAGGCGCCGCCTGAGGAGTGTCTAGTGCTGGAGGACTCTACCAACGGCGTTCAGGCGGCTGTGGCGGCAGGGACGAACGTCATTGGACTAGCTACACCCTTTACGTCGGCGGGCCTCCACTCCAGCCAGGTCATTGAGCATGTGTGGATGGTCCATGACCCAGCGTCCCTTCTGGGCGTTGTGCAGAGTCGCATCGAGGCGCACAATAGGAGCGTCCATCCCATAAACGCGTCGGAGGAGGAAGGGGGCTAGCTATGGAGCTGGGGATGATAGGCCTAGGCCGCATGGGCGGCAACATGGCCCAACGACTGCTTAATGGCGGCCACAAGGTGGTGGCCTACGACCCGAAGGAGGAAGCGGTCCAGGCCATCGCAAAGGAAGGAGCCCTAGGCGTACCGTCCATTGCCGACCTTTCAGCTCGGCTTACCCCGCCGCGTGCGGTGTGGGTCATGGTCCCCTCGGGCCAGGCGACGGAGAGCACCGTCAACGCCGTGGCGGAGGCCCTGTCCCCCGGCGATGTAATCATTGACGGCGGCAACTCCTACTATAAGGACAGCATGCGCCGTGCGGCGTCCCTGGCGGAAAAGGACCTGGTCTTTCTGGACGCGGGCACCAGCGGCGGCGTATGGGGGCTTAAGGAAGGGTATAGCCTCATGGTGGGGGGAGACCCGGATACCTTCCGCCGCCTGGAACCTATCTTCCAGACCCTGGCGCCGGCTCCGGATAAAGGCTACGGCCACGTGGGACCTGCGGGGGCGGGACACTTCGTCAAGATGATCCACAACGGCATCGAGTACGGGTTGATGGAGGCCTACGCCGAAGGTTTTGACATCCTGCAAGCCAAAAAGGAGTTTAACCTGGATGTCAGGAATATTGCTGAGATATGGCGGTACGGCAGCGTAGTCCGCTCCTGGCTGCTGGACCTGGTGGTGGAGGCCTTGAAAAAGGACCCTGACCTTTCGGAGATCACGGGCTACGTTGCCGACTCCGGTGAGGGGCGGTGGACCGTGGCCGAGGCCATAGACCTGGATGTGCCCGCTCCCATTATCACCTTGGCCCTCACACGGCGGCTCCGCTCTCGGGTCAAAGACCCCTTTGCCGAGCGGCTGCTGGCGGC
>JAPULR010000229.1 GCA_027294635.1 Chloroflexota bacterium
GCGGCACCCTCTCCAGGGGCGTTTCGATGCCCAGATCGCCCCGGGCAACCATGACGCCATCCGCCACCTGAATAATTTCATCTATGTTGTTCAAAGCCTCATGCTTCTCAATCTTGGCAATCAGAGGAATGTCACCGCCCCGCTCCTCAATTAAGCGCCTGGCCTCCAGCACATCCGATGCCGTCCTGACAAAGGAAAGGGCTACGTAATCAACCTGCTGCTGTATGCCAAAGACCAGGTCCTCTCGATCTTTATCAGTCAGGCTAGGAGCTTTGATGGAGCGGTTGGGTAGATTGATGCCCTTGTGTGAGCTGAGGGGGCCGCCAATTACCACCTTACACCTGATGTCCGTGTCGGTAGTTTCCAGCACTTCCAGCTCCAGGGCGCCGTCGCTGAGAAGAAGCGTGTCCCCCGGTAGTACATTCTTTGGCAGGTCAGGGTAAGTAGTGGAAATCTCTCGTTCATCGCCGGGCACCTGACGATTGGTCAGCGTAAGGGATGATCCGGGCTGAACGAAGATCGGTCCGTCTTTAATCGGTCCAACCCTGATTTTCGGGCCTGCCAGGTCCTGGATAATGGCTATGGCTCGTCCCAGGTGGCTGGCGATGCTTCGGACGGCGGCAATGACCTCACTGTGCTCACTCCGTGTCCCGTGAGAGAAATTCAGCCGAGCCACGTCCATTCCCGCCGCGATCATCCGCTCAATTACCTCTGGAGAGCGGGAGGCAGGGCCCAGGGTACAAACAATTTTTGTTCGTGGCATATACTTTTCCTTGGCTGTACCTCGAAACACTCTACAAGAAAGGTTGCTTTTGTGCTACCGGATCGGGCTATTTCGTGCGACACTCCCCCTCCGCAGTTGAGGCAAGCCTGCGCGCGAACTCGGTGAGTTTGACGGTATCAGCGGGGCCTAATATACTCGGCCCTGGGGTGGCAGGCGTCGAAAGGGAGGTAATGATTATGGCCGATGGTCCAATAAATATCTATGAGTACGAACCTCTGGCCAGGGAGCGCCTGTCCAAGACCCAGTATGACTTTATTGCTGGCGGCGCAACCGATGAGATTACCCTCAAGCGGACCCGCCAGGTCTTAGACTCCATCATGCTGCGGCCCAGGATGATGGCCGACGTGAGCCGGATAGAGATGGCAACCACGGTGCTGGGACATGAGGTCAGCTTCCCGGTAATGCTGGCGCCCTCGGGAGCCCACGGACGGGCCCACCCCGATGGCGAGCTGGCTACCGTCAGAGCGGCGGGCTCCGCCGGAACGGTTATGGTACTTAGCTCGGCCTCAACGTATACCATGGAAGAGATTACCCAGGCCGCCACGGGCCCCATCTGGTTTCAGCAGTATTTCTATGAGGACCGGGGTATGACGGTAGAGATGGCCCATCGGGCCGAGGAGGCGGGCTATACCGCTATCTGTCTCACTTTGGATATAAAGGGAACGTCCAAGCGGGAACGAAACATACGGAACAGCTACGTCACGCCGCAAACCGCCAACTACCAGTGGGCCAACAACCTCGTTCGGGACCGTTCGGCCACCTGGGATTATCTGGAGTGGCTGGCCTCCCAAACTTCCTTGCCTCTTGTGCTCAAGGGAATAATGACCGGCGAAGAAGGAAAGCTATGCGCCGAGTACGGAGCGAAGGCGGTCATAGTTTCCAACCACGGGGCCAGGCAGCTGGATACCACCTTTGCCACTATTGAAGTGCTACCCGAGGTGGTCGATGCGGTGGATGGCGGCATCGAGGTGTATATGGATGGCGGCATCAGGCGGGGGTCAGACATCGTGAAGGCCCTGGCCCTTGGAGCCAAAGCCGTGCTCATTGGTCGACCCCTATTCTGGGGCCTGGCCGTAGACGGTGAGGCCGGGGTACGCGCCGTACTGAATATACTGCGGGACGAGATGGAGATGACCATGGCCCTCTGTGGCCGTCCCACCCTTGATAGCCTCGACCGCAGCATGTTGGGAATCACGTCTCCTCTTCTCTCAGCGCTTCCTCAGTCCCAGGGCCTCGGATTGCTCAGTCTCTAATTCAATAGCCTTTTGCCCACCCCGCTCCAGGAGGGTTTTATGATTACGGTGAATCCACGGGTAGATACCCTGGATAAGGAGCTCATTGAAGCGTACCGAAAGGTAGTTCCCGCAACCCTGGGCCACATCCTGGAGTCCGGTATGGAGTCCGCCATCCACGCTGTCTGGCGTCCCGTCCACCTGGTGGGACCGGCTCTAACCGTTCAGGCCTATCCCCAAATCGACACCGCGGTTGCCCGGGCCCTGGAGATCGCCAAGCCCGGGGACGTGCTGGTCCTCAACCGGGGCGGCGACCTCCGCCACGCCAACTGGGGTGAGTTCGCCGCGGCGGGAGCCATGGCGGTGGGCATTGCAGGGATGGTAACCGACGGCGTAGTCACCGACGCCGCCGCCCTGGAGCGTGTGAAGTGTCCTACCTTTGCCCGAGGGGTAACGGCCATGACCATCAAACGCTCAGGCATAGAAGAAGGGGCTGTAAACGTGCCTGTTCACGTCGGCGGGGTGGTGGTCAACCCTGGTGATATGATCCTCGCCGATGACGACGGAGTTATGGTTGCCTCACCCCAGGAGGCCAGAGACCTCCTGGCTACCTGCCAGAAGATGGAGGAGCGGGAGGTGTGGATGCGGGAGCAGCTTGCCGCCGGAAAAGCCTACCCCGACATTCGGAAGGAGCTGGCCTCGTCCTAGTCTCTGGCCCGCCTAAAGGCAGGTTTGACTCTAATTTGCCCCCCAACTATAATCCCGTTCGGCTGAGGATGAGGAAAAGGGTTATCCGGTAACCTGGTAACCTCTGGAGTCCGGCTAAGAAGACTACTTCAATCTAACCCATCTGCTGGAGGAAGACTGACTCCGTGGACCCAAGCAAGATTGGAATTTACGTAAACCCCAGCGAGGGTAAGATAGTGCGGATCACTTCTCCCTACTGGATTCCCGAGGAGCCGGACTGGGTGCTGGTCACCAACAACCCCAACGCCACTCTGGTTGCGGCGCGGGACATGATCAAAGAGAAGGGTCTGATAGCGGACCCCTCTGAGGTTGTCTGGACCCGCCTGCCGCTGAAGGAATAACCCATTACGAGAAGGTGGTATAGGTGGGCTTAGGAGAAAGCATGACTGATAGAATCGCCGAGTTTCTGCGAGACTCCCAGGGGTTCGTAGGCCAGGAGGCAACGGATGTTCCCCAAGGGGCCGAGGTAGCCGACTGGCTTACTATACGGCGCTTCTGTGCCGCCCTGGGCGACCCAAACCTTCTGTACAAGGACCCCTCCTCCGGCGTCTCTACCAAGTACAACAGCATGATTGCCCCGCCCACCTTCGTCGCCGCCATCAGGACTCCCACCGCGGGGGCGGCTTACGTTCAGAAAAACTACGGCGTAACCAAGATCACGCGCCAAGCCTCCATGGAATGGGTGGACATCATCCGCGTTGGAGACCGGCTTATCAGTGGCCTGGAGGTCACCGGAGTAGGTCCGGGGCACCCCCGGAATGGCCGAGGTACGGCACACGTAGAGTCCAGGGCGACGTACCGCAACTCCTATGGCGGGCTCCTTGGAACGGCCACAGGCATCTCCGCCATGATTCCCTTCCGGCAGGGAGAGGAGATGATTTCAGATCGCGACATCCACGAGTATTCCGACGAGGAGATTGCGAACATTGAGGAGGGTATAGAGGCTGAGCCACCGCCCAGGGGCAAGCTGCTGCGCTACTGGGACGAGGTGAACCTCGGGGAGAAACTCCCTCAACTGGTGAAGGGGCCGCTGAATCTCTCCGACATGATGGCCTGGACGGTGGCTGAGCAGAAGACCATGCCCCTGGGTTCACCGGTATATAACGACCTCAAGAACATGCCGGGCCGGACGCGCACCAACCCCTCCACCAACTGGCCCTTCTGGGATGCCGACCAGGAGTTTGAAGATATCCTCTCATGCAGGGATGCGGGATTTAGCGCTCCCTTCAGCCGGGGCATGCACGTTGTTTGCCTGGCGGGCCAGGTGCTGACCCACTGGATGGGAGACGACGGCTTCCTCCGTGCCTTTGACGTTGACCTGCCCAACCATTTCTTATACGGGGACACCATGTGGCTCAGCGGAGAGGTGACGGACAAGTACAAAGAAAAGGTGGGTAACGAAGTCTACTACGCCGTCGCTGCGCGGCTTAACGGGACCAACCAACTCGGAGAGACGGTGGCCGTAGGAAGCGCCGTTGTATATTTACCATCCCCGGGGCATCCCGTGGCCCTGCCCATCCCCCACTGAAGGAGCTTTGACAGATGAGCGCTCAGCAAACCTTTGAAGAGGCTGTAGCCGAGTATATAGAGCAGACCAGGGCGTTGATGGACCAGGAGGTGATGGAGAACCTCCCTCCCGATCCTCCCTCTCCCATCGACCAGTCGGGGCCGCCCTTCGAGGCGACCCTTCGCCTGGACGAGCGGACCATTCGCAACTACGCCCTGAGTATCGGAGACGACAATCCTCTCTTCACCGATCCGGAGTACGGCAAACGCTCTCGCTACGGCAGCCAGATCGCTCCCGGTCCCATGCTGGCCCTCATCCGCTATCCCTCGGCCCACGGGGCCAAGCGGCCTCAGGGGTATCCCCTGGCCAACTTTATCTCCGGCACCGCCTGGGAGTTCTACGATGTCATTCGCGCCGGCTCCAAGTTCCGCTCCTCCAAGGTGACCAAGGAGCTTTTGGAGAGGGAGGGCTCCCAGGGCAAGCTGGTGTTCCTCATCTCCGAGGTGTACTATCACGACTTCCACGGCGATATGCCAGCCAAGTGCTACGGTACTCAGATTATGGTGCCCCAGAGGAGTATGGAGTCCTCCCGCGCCGTGCCCCGGGAGAAGCTGGGTCAGCACATGATGTATGAGCGAAAGGCGTCTCAGTACACCGAGGAGCAGATCCAGGAATATGTGCGACAGATAGAGGGCTTTCCCCGTCGCGGCGCCGAGCCGCTGTACTGGGAGGACGTTGAAGTAGGCGATAAGATAGGACCCTTTGTCCTTCCCCCCTGGTCCCTCCAGGACCAGGTGTCCCGACACTTTATGGACTACTGCACCAAGGCTGCCGAAAACCTACCCGGGGATCAGCTGGCCTTTGAGCCTTCCTACTACCACTCCCGCAAGACGGGGGAGTGGGTCCGCGTGCACCCCATCACCCGATGGCCCTGGACCCCAGGCTCCGAGCATGAGGACGCTCTTCTGGCCATATACCGCGGCCTTCCGGGACCCTTCGATTTTGGCGTCCAGCGTGTCCAGATTCCCGCTCAGCTCCTCACCAACTGGATGGGCGACGAAGGCTTTATTCGACGGTTCTACATCGCCCTGAGGAAGCCCGTCTTCTACGGTGACATAACCATCTACACCGGCGAGGTAGTGAAGAAGTTCAAGGAGATCCAGAAGGGTGTAGACGCTCCCGGTGCGGCCCCTGGAGAAATAGAATACAACGCCGTGGGCATAAGCATCGACGGGAACAACCAGGTAGGTGAGTCCCAGGCGCCAGGAACGGCCACGGTGTACCTGCCCTCCAGAGAGAGCGGACCTGTGAAACTGCCTATCCCTCACCCGGCAAAACCGCCCTTCGTCAACTACAACACCTATCACAAGGATTGGTATTAATTTGGTTAATGCGGCAGACATTCCAGCCCAGGGAGAGTCCTGATGGCACTGCTGCTGGGTGATAAAGAGGTAGACCAGGTTATGAGCATGAAGGACTGCGTCCAGGTCATGGACGACGCCTTTCAGCAAGCCGGAAGGGGGGATACCTGGAACCGTCCTCGCTCTCGCATCCGCCTCCCCCGGGGCTTCCACCACCTCATGGCGGCGGCGGTTATGGGAAGCAACGTTTTCGGGTTGAAGACCTACACCAGCTTTCGCGCAGGCACACGGTTTCTCATCCTGCTATACGACAGCGAGACGGGGGACCTGCTGGCCCTGGTCCAGGGGTCCCGCTGCTCTCTGCTCCGTACCAGCGCCGTCAGCGCCGTGGCCACCAAGTACTTGGCCCGGGAGAACTCATCCACCGTAGGTATCATCGGCACCGGATTTCAAGGACGCGGGCAGTTGGAGGGCGTTTGTGCCGTGAGGGCTATTACATCAGTGAAGGCCTATGACCGTTACCCCGAGTCTTGCGAGAAGTTCTGCACCGAGATGGGTCAGGCCCTGGGAGTGGAGGTCAAGCAGGTTGAGAGCGCCGAGGAGTGCGTCCGGGGATCAGACATTGTCATCACCATGACCACCTCCCGTCAACCCGTCCTCCTGGGCGACTGGCTGGAGCCTGGTATGCACATTAACGCCGCCGGAAGCAATCACTGGATTCGGCAGGAGGTGGACGATAACGTGATACGCCGCGCCGACACGGTGGTGGTGGACAGCGTGGAGGACGCCCAGATGGAGGCTGGAGACTTACTGTACCCCATCGAGCGGGGTGTAATTCGGTGGGACCAGATTCATGACCTGGCGTCGGTTGCCGTTGGGCGGGTGCCGGGCCGTACCTCCGACGAGCAGATAACGCTGTTCGAGTCCCAGGGCATCGCCATCAGCGATGTCGCCGCCGCGGCCTACGTGTACCAGAAGGCCCGAGAGCAGGGACTGGGCACTGAGCTGCCTCTGGATCTCTAGAAATTGGATACTAAAGCCAACATCAGCAAAGGTCCCCTCGCCGGTCTGCGGATTATCGACTCCACCACCATGGTGGCCATGCCAACGGGCCTGCATATCATGGCCGACATGGGCGCCGAGGTTATCAAGGTGGAGACCCATACCCTGTTCCGGACCGAGGCGGCCCGCCTGTTGTACGCCGACAACGATCCAGGGGACGAGCCCTGGAACCGCGACGGCTCCTTCAATACCCTGCAGCGCAGCAAGCTGGGCCTAACCCTGAATCTCAAGGTCCCCGAGGCGGTCCAGGCATTCAAGGAGCTGACGCAGATAAGCGACGTTATAGTGGAAAACAATCGGGCCGGGACCATGGACCGGCTGGGTCTGGGCTACGAGGAGCTGCGCAAGGTAAAACCTGACCTCATCTATGTATCCAACACCGGCTTTGGCCACACCGGCCCCTGGAGGACCTACGCCGGTATCGGCAGGATGTTTGAGCTGACCTGCGGCCTGAGCCAATTTACTGGCTATCCCGACGAGGGACCCCGGCGCGTCGGCAAGGCCTTCTTTGACCTCCACGTCGGTTGGACAGCGGTCTTCGCCATATTGGCTGCCCTGCACTATCGTCAGAAGACGGGACGGGGCCAGTGGATTGACCTCGCCATGTACCAGATAGGTGTCTCCACCATGGGGGACGCTATCCTGGACTACACAGCCAACGGACGCAACGGCCAGATCGTGGGAAACCGCCATCCTCACCACGCCCCCCACGGGGTGTACCCCTGCAAAGGTGACGATAACTGGATAGCCATGGGCGTCGAGAACGATGGACAGTGGGACGCCTTATGCGAGGCTATGAGCAGTCCATCATGGACCAGGGAGGAAAGGTTCACTGACACCCTTTCCCGGTGGCGGCATCAGGATGAATTGGACCCTCTCTTGAGCCAGTGGACCAGGGACTTCGACCACCTGGAGCTTATGGCTCTGCTGCAAAAGGTCGGCGTCCCCGCTGCCGCGGTGATGAACAGCCGTGAAGTTCTCACCGACCCACACATGCGGGCGCGGAACTTCTTTGAGCATATCCCCCACTCTCCTGGTAGCGGAATCGGCACCAAATCCTATTTTGGGCGCCCCTGGAAGATGTCCAAAACCCCCAGCTTTATTCAGCGCCCAGCGCCTAGTCTGGGGGAGCACAACGAACTGATTTTAGGAGAGCTCCTGGGCCGGAGCCAGGAAGAGATCGAGAGGCTTTACGAGATTGAGGTCCTGGGAACGGTACCCACCGATCCGCCGACCTTCATACCACCCTCCTATGAAAAGCAGCTGGAGGATGGCTCCCTGGCGGGCTACGACCCGGACTACAGCAAGATTGTGGGAATCGAGTAGCATGGCTGCCACGGCCTTGGGCCAGTTCCGCATCATAGACCTCAGCACCCACATCGCCGGGCCCCTGTGCACCAAGATGTTCGCCGATTACGGGGCGGAGGTGGTAAAGGTGGAGCCTCTAGGCACTGGAGACCCCTCCCGCAACATAGGTCCCTTCTTCAAGGACGACCCTCACCCGGAAAAAAGCCTTCTCTTCTTCTACCTCAACTGTAACAAGCAGGGCGTCACCTTAAATCTCGAAACGGCCGCCGGAAGAAATATACTGCTGTCGCTTATCAAGGACGCCGACGCTCTCATAGAGAGCTTCCCCCCTGGGTACCTGGCCAAGCTGGGGCTGGGCTACGGGGAGCTGGAAAAGATAAACCCGGGGCTGGTAGTTACCTCCGTAACCCCCTTCGGACAGGATGGGCCGTACCGAGATTACGCCGGCAACGACCTGGTCTACTACGCCATGAGCGGAATGATGTACGCCAGCGGCGCTCATGACCGTGAGCCCCTGAAGCACGGCCACCCCCAGAGCTACTACATGGGCGGGATGATAGCGGCCTACGCCACCTCCGCGGCCCTGTTCTCCAGGACGCTTACGGGCCAGGGACAGCACATCGACCTGTCCCTTCAAGAGTCGGTGGCCGCCCACCAATACGACAGCGCCACCAGGTACTCATACACGGGGACCATCGAGAGGCGGGCCCCAAAGGTGGAGAGCGGCTCCACCAAAGGGACGCGGTTCGAGGGCATTGTGCCCGGCAAAGACGGCTACATCGCGCCCACCATGCAGCGGGGCCGCCCAACGGCGCCCTTCAGCGACTACGTTGCCCTTCTGGGCCACCCTGAGCTGGACGACACCAAGTTCGCCAGCCGGCAGCTCATTGCGGAGCATCGTGAGGAGCTGGACGATGTCCTGCTCCCCCTAATAAAGGAGTGGAAGAAAGAAGACTATTTCAACACGTTCATGTCTGAAGGGTTCGTCGCCGGGGTAGTGCAAACTTCGGAGGACCTGGTTAACTGTCCCCAGCTCAAAGAACGGGGCTACTACACCGAGGTTGAGCACCCGGTTATTGGCCGGATCAAGGTGCCAGGAGAGATGTTCCGGCTGCCAGAGTGCCCCTGGAGCCTCCGGTCCCCTGCCCCTTTGCTGGGCCAGCACAACGAGGCCGTCTACTGCGGCGAGCTGGGATACACCAAAGAAGACCTGGTAATGCTCCGCCAGCTAAGGGCTATCTAAAGGGGCTTCTGAATCCTCTGGCCTTGGCGCCCCCATCGTCGTGTCCATAGTGCTCAGTAGCAGGCTCATTGGCAGATCCCTAGCTCTGACCCAGGCCCCGTGGGAAAACAATACTCCAATCTGCTATGCTCCCACAACCAGCCAAACGTTAAGGAGAAGTTAGATGCAGGAGCAACTGCCACCCCACTTAGCGGCCCTAAAAGCCCACGACCCAAAGCTCATGGAGCAGGTGGTCAACGTTCAAGACTTCGTGATACAGGAGGGCGTCCTCTCGCTAAAGGTCAAAACCCTGATGATGCTGCTGTGCGACGCGCTGCTGGCCCGGCCCCACGGGGTGAAGATCCTCGCCGACCGGGCGCGGGGCCTGGGCGCCACCGAGGAGGAGATAGCCGAAACGGTCCAGGTGGCCTACCTCTTCGGAGGATGGTCGGCGCTGTTTCCCGCTCTCAACGCCTTTGAGCCGGTGCAACTCTAGCTGCTGTTCGGATTAACGGCGGCCTGAGACCTGATGTCCTTGACCACCCGTCCGTCCTGAAACATCATGACGATGTTGGACTTGTCTCGCAGGACGCTTACGTTTTTAGAAGGGTCGCCGTCCACCACCAAGATGTCCGCCGCCTTACCCGGCTCCAGGGTTCCCCATATGTCCCTCCGCCCAATGGCCTGAGCGGCGACTTGAGTCGCGGCGTTGATAATTTGAAGCGGTGGTATGCCCAGCTCCTGGAAGTACTCCATCTCAAGGACCACGTCGTAGGGTGGGAAGACGTGAGCCCCGTCGGAGCCCACGGCGGTAGGTGCGCCTACACGAAAGGCCTTGACAATGGCTTCACGGCAGGTCTCATAGGCGTCTCGGCACTCATCGACAAACCACTTAATCTCCTGGTCTGAAAGCTTAAAGGCCCGGGTGAACTCCCGAGCATACTCCTCGCTGACGCGGAAGTGGAGCCAGGAAATGGTGGGAACAAAGACACAGCCCCTCTCCTTCATCAGCTCCAGACCCTCGTCGTCTACATACTCGCCGGAGTGGAGAGAGATAACGCCGGCGCGCACGGCAGCCTTTAATCCCTCGGCGTCGTGGGCGTGGGCGTGCACCCGCTTGCCGAACTTGGCCGCCTCCTTTACCGCCGCTTCAAGCTCCTCGAACGACAGGTCCTGGGTACGCCCATCCATGTAGGGGTCACCGGGAAGGCCGCTGGCGGAGACCTTCACCATGTCTACGCCCTGGCGCATCTGCTTCCGGACAGCCGTGCGCACCTCCTGAGGGCTGTTGACTACGGTCCCGAAAAATGCCGGGTTCTCCTGGTACCCCCAGGTATATGTATGGTCCACAACACCACCAGAGCCGCACATCATCTGGCCCGCGGCCACAACCTTTGGCCCCGGGATGAGGCCCTGGCTTACGGCGTCTCGAATGGCCACGGCGATGTTCCCCCGGCAGGCGCCATCACCGATGGCGGTACACCCTGTTTCTAGTATCGTCCGGGCGTTCTCCGTGGCTTTGATGGTATTCGTCTCCAGGGTCTCGGTCATCTCCCGCATGTTCAGGGCGTAGGTGCTTACGTGATAGCTCAGGTGCGTATGGGGGTCTATGAGGCCGGGCATTAGGGTGAGACCCGCTGCATCTATGACCTGAGCATCGGCGGGAACCCTCAGCGAGCCGACGGGTTCCACAGTCTGTATGCTCGCCCCGTCGATCACCAGGCCCCAGCCATCCTTGGGCTCCTCGCCGGTGCCATCTATCAACCGAGCATTTACAATTGCACACTTTGCCATTCTCCATCCCCTTCCACATGCCATTTTGCCAGGTGGGACCGGTACACCTTCCAACATTCCACTGGACCGGAAGTTTTATAAGTCCGGTTCGACCTTGTAGCAAACTCCAGTTACCTTGGGTCCCTTTACTCTCTCGGGGATTATACCAACCGAATGAAGGAAGATGGACCGGCTCAGAGTTGTGGCGAGCTAATCAGTATTTTTTGAGGAAATGCCGTCGCGGAGTGCGCTGGCTCTCCAAGGAGTTAACAATGGGGGATTGTTTTGGTTACAGTACCATTTACCTGGGGATTAGTAGGACAAAAAGTAGATGTCTACACAGAGATAATTTGATACGCTACAGATGGAGGGCAACTTCTTATTTGATTGTTTCCCTCCGTACCCAGAAGAGCGCCGTCATTTACCCCCATGATGGCGCTCTTTACTTTGATTGCACAGTTTAGGACGGTCAAGCTCCTTTGGGAACCGATCTGCTGTTCCCCTACAGGAAGGACTAACCAGGAAGTAGCCCCCTGGCTAGGTTGCGGCTAGTCCGTGGTGATGCAAGTCACGGTGTTACGTACGCCCAGTATGACCCGTATCTCCTGGCGCAAAATGTGGAGGATGGAGTCTATATCAGCGGCTTCCACCTCGGCCACGATGTCATAGGGCCCCAGTACCTCGTGGATCTCCACCACGCCACTTATTCCCTTGATCTTTTCCACCACCTGATAGGTATAGGCGGTTTCCGAATTTATCAGTACGTAGGCCTTGATCATCGCCAGATCTCCACCTTCTTAAAGGAGGGAGACTAAACCTGTTGCTTCAAGCCTTCCCTTTGAGTGACTGAACGCGGCTGGCATATCCATTAGGCTGCCCTCCGTGGCGTATCCGGTTATGCTCGCCTAGAACGTCAACACGGAGGTCTGATTATCGGATACGCAGCACTATGCGTATTTTTCCCCCAACTCATCAAGGCCAGCCCTGGCCAGGTCTTCCGGCCCCATAACGACATGGAATTCCACACTGGCATTGAAGGTGAGGAAGAAGGGTTCAGCTATAGCAGGGACTCTGGATGGGTCGGCCACATCTACGATGAGTATTCCGCCGCGCATTCCGTTGCGCTCCGAAAAATAAACCGCCTCGGGTTTGATATCCTCCAGAATTTGCTGGATCTTCTGGCCGACGGTCCCGTTCCTTACGAGGGTGTTAAAGGGCTCCAGGGGAAAATTGAAGTCCACAAGCATCCGCATTGCAAAAGGCCTCCTACTGGTTGTTTTACATCTGGCGACGCAGGAATCATCGCAGGTTCCAGTGGAAAGTCAAGGGTGTGCGGGATGGCGAAAGCGTACCATTAAACCTGCATAGTGGAGCTGGGAGCTAAGTTAGTTCAGGAAGACATTAGGAACGTTAAGACGGTAGATGACCTTACGCGGCTATTTGCAACCCAGGCTAGGTGAGAACGCCACTAGAACATTGGGTAGTCCGTGCCGCCTCAACTTCTAAAAGGTGGATTTTAGGAAAGTTTAGTAGAGCCTTCCTCCGGCTAAATGACTTCGGTACCCTTTTCTAATTGGTCCAATGCCTTTTGATTCTTAAAGAATCTCGTTTCGGGCTGATAAGTCCCGTTGCTCAGCATCTGTAGCGCCTGCGACTCCAATTTACCAAGGACCTCCGACAAGTTCGCTTGTTCTTCCTCGGTGACAGCGTCCATAAGTTGAGAAATAACCTTCCACGCCACTTTGCCTGTTTCCATAAACAGCTTGTTGGCTTTTGGCGTGATACTCACCTGAACAACCCTCCGGTCCCTTGTGTCCGTGAAGCGTTCTAGCAGCCCCTTGCCCTGCATTCGAAACACTATTGCCGATACGGTATTCGGCGCCCGTCCTAGCCACCGGGCAATCAGTTGCTGCTTCACCGAGGTGGTTTGACCCTTAAGTATGGCGATAATGTGGAACTCTTCTTTGGTAAGCTGAGACCCTACAAAGATTCGATCTCCCAGCTTTGAAACTAAATCTGAAGTCCGCTGTAGATTGATCCAATTGCCCAACGCGGCGTTTTGAAATTTCATTTGAACCACAGGTCACCCCCGGAGTCGCGTACTGCCTTAGGAATAAACCACCGAGGGGAAAGTATTCCCGTTAGCCCTTCTGCTGTCAAGGCCCAGATCTCCCATCACCCAGACATCAATAGAAAACCTCTTGCGCTCCCTCTGGGTCTGTTAGTCCAAATTGACTAGAGGGGTGCCGCCAGTTGCCATGGTGCGATGTCGTTTGGAACATATTTCTCTATCGTAATGCCCCGGACAAGACCATCTCCCTGGGGGTTCGAAACAAGGCGATTGGGGCGATCGGGGGAGCTAATTTGCAGAAAAGCCCCTGATTTGCGCGGCGCGTCGTCTTGAAATACCGAACAAAGAGTGAAATACTTCGTTATCGAAGTAATCTTTATAGAAGGATGTTACATGCCGCCAGGGATATTTATTGGTTTGGGCATAGCGGCCCTCCAGCGGCAATCTATCAGGATGTAGAAGGAGACGGTTGATGAGCCTTAAGCAGGACAAGATACGTGTGGTGGTGGCGGACGATTCGGAAATCATGCGCGAAACCTACAAGAGTTTGTTTGAGAATCAGGACCTGATAGAGGTCGTTGGAATGGCTGCCGATGGTGCAGAGGCACTAATGCTGGCTGAGGTTCTAAAGCCAGAAGTAGCGATTCTTGACATCCAAATGCCCAAGATGACCGGGATCGAGGTGGCGAATCGAATGATTGCCAGCCGCCCTCGCGTCGGAATAGTGGTCATCTCCACGTTTGATGATACTCGGTATATCCTTGAGCTCTTTAAAGAACGCCCCGCGGGTAAAGCGTACCTGTTGAAAAGATCCTTGGGAAGGGTTGATGACCTGGTGAGAAGCATAGAAGCCGTGGCGGCAGGGTGGACTGTCCTGGACCCCCAGATAGTCGAGAACCTGATTGTATACTACGCGACAAGGTTCCCATCTTATCTCGAAGGACTCACGCTGAACGAGAAGAAGGTTCTGGAATTGATTGCTGAGGGGTATTCCCACAATGCCATATCCAAATCCCTCGACGTTGCGGAAGGAACTGTAGACAATCAGGTAGAAGTCATCTATGAAAAGCTTCGGCTGCCGGTACCCCAAACCCATGATAGGCGCGTCGAAGCGGTGCTGACCCTGGTCAATCCCGGGACATAACGCTGAAAAGAGACCAGCCTGGACTACCGCGTCCTCGTCATGGACCCGGGCAAGACTTCGGAGAGAATAAGACGCGGCAGGTCACAGAAAATGTCCCTCATGTGGTCAAGCCTCACTACGCTTCTGCATACATCCCTATAATCTTCCCATGCATTGTCCAGCTTGATCCTTAGGCCGGGGTCATTGGGGAACCTTAATATCAACTCTTCAGCCGCCACTACTTCCCGTGCGGCCGCTATAAACGTTTTTTTTCACTCATCGGTGTCCGTTTCTAAATCCTTAGGCTTCTCCACTATAAGTTGCATTTTTCACCATGCCTTTGCGTTCTTAATTAACTCTGGCACTAGAAACATTACGGCTGTGTTACTGTGGGTATGGCGCACCTCATAGGCGAGGACAATATGATGTGGGGCGCCGACTATCCCCACCCTGATGGCGTGTGGCCTGATTCCAGGCAGATAATCCGGGATACTATGGGCGGTCTGGAGGCCGGGCTGCTAAGCAAGATCGTCTGCGACAACGCGGTAGATCGCTACCGTATCGGTTCAGTAAGCAACATTCGAACGCTGCTTCAATCAGTGGCCTCCATCGCAACGATGGAAGCCACTCGCTTTTTTGATCCGTCGGCAAAATGGAGGCGCAGCGTCTTCTGCCTCCCATCTAGTTAAACGCTAAAGGAACAAAGATACCATTGACGGCAAAATCGCCGGTGGTTAAGAATAGTGCTCTCGTCTTTTCAGATGTATTGCCTTACCTGGATTATTGATTAGACTGCGTCAGTGAAACTTTCTTTGCGGGCAACATGATACCCATCGTCGGCACCAGAAAAAGGGTCTTCTACGGCTGGTGGATTGTTGTCATCAGTGTTCTCGTAAACGCGGTTCCGGCTGGACTTTACTTCATCGGATTCTCCGTCTTATTCCTCCCTATAAGTCGAGACCTTGGTATTAGTAGGGCCGCCGCCTCGTTACCGTTCTCGTTGACTAGGGTAATATCCGGCGTCCAGAGTCCCTTTATAGGCATGGCAATCGACCGGTTAGGCCCTGGCAAGGTTCTCTTTGCCAGCGTCCTCATTGCGGGGTTGGGCTTTGTCCTTCTGAGCTTTGTAGACAGCTACTTGATGTTCTTTTTGGTCATCCTGCTAGTGCTGTCTCCGCCCATGATTAGCGGTTTCGACTCAACGTCTATAACCGCCACGTGCCAGTGGTTCGTCAAAAAGCGAGGGTTGGCCCTGGCCATCATAGCCATGGGGTTCGCCTTGGGTGGGTCGGTCCTAACGCCTCTGCTGGCGATAGCAAGTGACGCTTTCGGCTGGCGGAATACGGCTCTGGGAGTGGGTCTGTTGCTCTGGCTGATCTATCTCCCCCTTAGCACCCGCCTACATCGCTCTCCTGAGGACCGTGGCCTGCTACCCGACGGTGAACCGCCACCTCCCATGGTCCAGGACAGTTCAGGCCCCAAACCTAAAACCGCGGTAGGTCCGAGTTCACTGTCAGAGGAAATCTCTCCTAGGCGCGCTTTCAGGACCAGCACCTACTGGATCCTGGCCTTCAGCCTGGCTATGAGGGGTATGGTCTTCACCGCCATTGCCATGCACATGGTGGCCATTATGGTCTGGAAGGGAATAGACGAAGCCACAGCGGGCCTTCTGATAGGACTGTTTGCTCTGCCCTGGATACCCGTTTCCCTATTTATGGGCTGGATGGGGGATCACTGGCGTCGGCAGCGGGTAGCGGCCATGGGAGGTATTGTCAGCGGCCTGGGGATGTTTCTCCTGGCTTTCATGGACCGCGTAGAAATCTGGCAGATGATAGCGGTATTCGTCCTGTGGGCCTTCAGCGAAGGCAGTTTACCGCTGGGGTGGGCTATGCTGGCGGATCAGTTCGGCCGCAGGAACCTCGGGGTGCTGCGAGGTGGCATTATGGGCCTCTTCAGCTTCCTAAGTATCGGCACGCCCCTCTACGCCGGCTGGATATTCGACAAGTTTGAGAGCTATCAGTGGTTGATTATACCCGCTGGATTTATCCTGGTTGCCGCAGGTGTCTTGAACTGGATCATGCCTCAGGTCAAGGCCAGGACAAAGTCCAGTTCGGCATCTGGCACCGCAGACCCTCTAGCCCCTGCCACCTAGCTCTCCCCATCGAAGCAACAGCTCAACTCGTCCTCCGACACCTGTGTGAGTACGCCGGCAAAAGCCCCAACAACCAACCTGCTGGTCATTGCGTCTTCTCCTTCATCAACGCTGGAGAGTTCCTTACCTCGAACCCCCAAAGGGTAGGTGCAATGCTCATTCAGTGACGGTCGATGAACACTTCGCCTTACCCCTGCTAAGGAAATTGGAGAGTGCTAGCCGTTCCCATTAGTCATAAGTTCCTTTGTGGTGGCCCTGCGATTTGTTAACCATTTAGCTTGATCAAAATGACGCAACATGCCTACCGCCTTTCCCATCTGTGGTTCCCGATGGCAGGACTAACGGACAGGGCGCCACTAACTGTCAGCCATCTCGAGTAGCGTCAGTACGGTTCGCCAATTCCGTATGGTGCAGGTGGTGGCTAGCTTCGAATCGAAGTAGTGATTGGTGAGTTTGGTTCGTGCTAGACCGTTAGGGCAGTACAGAAAGATCTCGCGGCCCCGAACTTGGAACGCATCAGGCGGCGAGTGATCAGGGTCCAGTTGCGCGACGTCATCGCTTTCAGGGACATCAGTGAGGAACGCGACGTGAAATCTCTTCGCGTCGACGCCGGTGCTCAGGAAAGGGTTGCCCTTGACGACGTCTCTCAGCTCTTCCACAGTTCGCACTACCATGGGCACTCGGTAGCCGAAACGTTCCTTGATGCCACTCGCAATGAGGGCTGGGATGCGCGCTGCCAGAACTGAATCGGTTTTGAAGACAACGTTGCCGCTCTGGATGTAGGTCTCTACGAATTCGCACCCAGCGAGCGTGAACATCGCGGTGAGGTCCGGCATGGGCAGCCCGTTCTTGCCGCCCACGTTGACACCACGAAGTAACGCGACGTAGGTGGAATCCGCGTTAGTGATCATTCGTTCAAATCCGCCAAGCGAGATTCCTCTCTGATGTTCGAAGCGCCCAAAACCAGACCATCTTCACGGGTAGTCCACATCTCTTAAGTTTTGTGACCTCATAAAGTCCAAGAGGCCAAAAGACAAGACCGCTCGTGCCAGGCCATCATTTGCTCGCAAGAGTGGATCTGGGGCCCCGACGCCGTCGGGGGAATCCCTCTACCTTCCCGATGAACATCGGGACACTCTCAAAGTCGATTGGGGACTTAATCCCAAAGCTTGTTCCAGATATTTGGGATTCTTCCAGGACTTGAGCAGAGCTTCTCGCTTGCTAGCCTCAGCGCGGGTGTCAAAATTCTCGCAATGGACCAGACGCCAGGGCCTGAAATTTCTGGTGGACTTAGTCATCCCCAAGTTATGCTGTTGGAGGCGCTGGGCCACATCTTTAGTGCGACCGATGTAGTATCGGCCGATTCTCTGGCTTTGGAGGATGTAAACTGCAAACACAAGGATGAAATTGGTGGAGCTGGGGTTATAGTAGGCAGAACCTTTTCTGTCTCATTTTCGCTTTCGGCCTGAGGTCCATTTGGGCCCATGTAGACTAATCGGTCGTCCGTAGGGCTGGCCAACACGCCAGTCATGCTTATGCCCCCGGGCAGAGAGCAACTGTTCGCCGGTTCAGGGCACTCCACCGTGTCCCACAACCCCTGGAGGAGACCTGCTTTTCTTCTCCTACGTCTGATTAGCAGTAGCAGAAACCCAGGACTCTTGGAGCTACTCATAAGACATTTGTCATTCTCTCCTGCATTCTGCTCTCACCACTCTTCTCTGCCTAGTTTTACCCTGTATGAGATATATATCCAGAAGATCAAAGGGAGAGAGCGGCAGAGAGAGGCGGGAGGGAATGGAAGAACCAGCGAGGGTTCACCTGGAATTCGAACAGACCAGGGTGCTCGGACGTAGAAGCGATGATCAACTTCTCTGCTACAAGAGAAGGGGTCTTGGTTAATACTGTCGTACTTGTCGTTCCTGGCCATTCGGCAAATTCAGTCCGATCGTGTCAGGGACGGCGATCCAGTGAAGTCCGGAGTCGGGCATTTCGGTAACTCCCATAATAATACTCTTCTTTGTGTGACCGATTTTTGGCCTTTGAAAAGCACATCGACACTCCCTAGCGCCGATTACTCGTCCGTGTTCTTGGCAATGAAGTCGATCCTGACTTCTGGGTGTTCCTGCTACCTTGCTTCCTTCCGAAAGGATATTTGGACCCATTTTGGAGTGTCCGGCACCCTTCCCCCGCATTGAAGACAACGCCACTCGGAATAGTCACTCTGTTCCAGATAAGTGTCGCCTCCGCACCGCTCGCAGGTACTTAGTCTGATGTTGCCGTTTAGCGTTATCATCGCAATTCCTTCCTCTCTCGATACTCATGATATGGTTAAGATGTGAGACCTTTATTCAAAATATGTAGCCTTGGCTACAGACAAGTAATAGGCATCTAGATGTGGATTGGTATCTAAGTGCTTATAGGGTAGTTGTGCTCAGAATAACAAAACGCTACACAGAAGAATGGGGGTTGATGCTTCGTCATCAACCCCCATTCTTCTTCACTACATTCTACAAGGTTACTAGCCACCAATCTTGGTTATGGTGATCTTCGCTACAGGGTTACGCCAGTCATGCATAGCAGGGTCTAGGTCTCCAACACCGTGGACCCCCGAGTGGATGTGAACGTAGCCCTCGGCGTCAGCCGTATCGTCGGGTACTCCCCCGTTGCCGCAAGGAGGTCCGGGTTTGTACATACAGGCCTCACTATTCGCTTCGGTACCTGAGTCATAGGCGGGCGAATAGTAGGTTGAACCTCCGTGGACTCCATTTAGCGCATAAAAAGCATCGTTGGTCGTGACCAACATGCCGGCCAGGGACACGTGACCATTCCTTTTATTCGTCTCTACCATTACGGACACGGTCGCTCCTGGCATTATCGGACCGGGTGTCACCTGGACATCCTTTACGTTGGAGTCACCCTCCAAGGCGGCAACCAGGTCACCGTTGAGAGCATCTTCGGCTACCATTGCTAGCTCGGTACTGGCCGCAGATCCCAATTCGAACAGTGGACTAAACTTTTTGTTGTGAGTCGCCACCACCGCCGGAGAAAAGATCTGCCCCTTCGTTAGATTAGTTATCGTCACCTCGAATTTGGCTCTGTCATCGTCGGGA
>JAPULR010000023.1 GCA_027294635.1 Chloroflexota bacterium
CCATCGAAAACATCGAGCAGATCATGAAGACCGCGAAGGACAACGGATTCCAGGTCTTCATATCGCCCCACTATTACTATCCCACCGATCACTCCTGGCAGTTTGGCGGAACCGTTGAGAATCTGATGCACGAGATAAAGATGTTCGATCGTAGCGGCGCATTGGACTTAGAGGGGTTCTCCGGTTCGGGCGCCGACTGGCTGGAGCGTTACAAGCCTCTCATTAATGACGGCAAGACCGTCGTGGTCAGCCCCCATAAGGTTTATGGCCCGGAGAACAACGACCTGGTGCTCCAACTCCGCAAGCGCGGCATCAGCAAGGTAATCCTGGGAGGAATGTCAGCCAACCTCTGTGTGGAGGCCCATATGCGTGAGTTGCTTGAGCAGGGCTTCGAGGTCGCCGTGGTGAAGGATGCGACAGCTGGGGCCCGGCACCCGGAGTTGGGTGACGGCTACCAGGCGGCGCTGATCAACTTTGGGTACATCGCCAACGAGGTAGTGACAACCGAAGAAATCACTGCCCGACTAAAGTAAGCCGTAGCCGCCCCCTAGCCTACCTGGAGGTAAAGGGGAGAGTGAACCTCTCCCTTTTACACTGCCTCAACCTGAGAGACAATCCGGGGTAATCTACAAATGACGGGCTTTTCTATCATCTTGTCTGCCTGGAGATGGCGATGACTTCTGCACCGGGGAATCAACTGGCATCTCTGCAAGTCATAGTTCGGGAAATGGATTCGGTGGCTGTGGCCTACTGCAGCGGTGTTGACAGCACCATGGGCTTGAGTTCCGCCCGTGGTGTTACAACGATTTCATGCTAATGGAGATAGTTGCCTGGCTGGTTGATGTATGGGGCGGTCCAGATTTGGCCTTTACGCTATTCGCCAACTTCTGAACCTCCTTGGTCCCTGTTCGCATCAGACATGTGGTGACCACACTCGGCAAACTGGAGAAGGAGGTGTTACTGAGGAACTTCGGTAAGACTTGGGTCTAGGTTCGGTTGTACAAGGAAAAAAACTGTTTGATAATTAGGAGGATAACATGGCTGGAATTCCTGGATTTGACACAGCCAAACTTGAGGAATTTGCCAAGTACGCAGCTGAGAATCCCAATGACATAGTTCTTGGCCTGGAGGCCAAGACCATTTGGGAGGGGCATGGCGTAGAGAACCTAGGGAAAATAGGGCCCTGGAGCCTTGGAGGAAATCGCATAGACAAACCCTCTCGCGACTACAGCATTCAGTTTGGCGCGTGGCAAGAAGTAGAAGAGGCCATAGGGATGGCTGGGGCGCACGATCGTATCGAACCGCTAGAGGGTGCTCTGGCGGCTCTATGCTCCTGCGTAAACACAGCCATAGCCATCAACGCCGCCCGGCAAGGCCTGACCTTCGAGGGTCTTGAGGTGACCGCCAAGGCTAAAGTGGACCCCAGGGTGCTTCTGGGGATAGTGCCCGTCGCGGAGGCACAGTCCTGTATCCAGTCGGTGGATGTGGAGGTCAAAGTAACCGGGGATATGAGCGACGAAGACAGGAATAAGATATTGGAGATGGCCGAGCGCTCACCGGTACACATAATGGTATCCGGCCCCAACACCATCAATACCAAGGTGACCAAGGGTTAACTGCTGGATCTGGAATCCGGCTAGGGGCCTGCTTTCGGATCGTTATAGCCGGCAGGCCCCTATTCAATTCCTCTGGGAAGGTGAATAGTGGCTCAAGCGAGGCTACACTTTGATCGGGAGCGGCTACGGGCTGCCATTCAGCAGGAATACAACGACGTGGCAACCGATCCGGATAAAGGGTTCCATTTTGTTGTCGGGAGGTCTCTGGCCCGACGGTTGAGCTATTCCGAAGAGGACCTGACCGGGATACCTGCCGGGGCTCTAGAGTCTTTCGCGGGAGTAGGTAATCCCTTTATGTTGGGTCATATCAATGCCGGTTCAGTGGTGATAGATGTGGGCTCTGGCTGCGGAATGGACGCCCTAATTGCCTCCCACATGGTGGGGGCTCATGGCCGGGTCATCGGAGTGGAAATGACCGAGGGAATGCGGGCGAAGGCCATACGTAACGCTGGGGAGATGAACGCCAGCAACGTTGAGTTCCTGGAGGGATGGGCCGAAATGCTACCCTTGCCCGACCACTCGGTGGACGTGGCGATAAGCAACGGTGTGATCAATCTTTGCCCTGACAAAGAGGCCGTCTTTAGGGAGATTTACCGGGTCTTAAAACCGGGTGGGCGGATGCAGATTGCCGATATCCTGTTGGAGAAGCCGGTCCCCGGCTCGGCTAAGGATTTGATCCACCTCTGGACCCAGTGCGTAGCTGGGGGATTGCTGGAAGCAGAATATCTAGGGATAATACTGGGAGCGGGTTTCCGAGAAGCAGAGGTGGTCTCCTCCTTCGAGGTTTTCAAGGATGCGCCAGGGGAAGCCGCTGCAGCCAGGTACGGCGCCAGGGGATTTAACCTTAGAGCGATTAAGCCCTAGATATCGCGGTTTGGGGATTCCCGGTGCGTCATCTACCGGCTGTATCATTTAGCTGTGTAATTTAATGGAAGGTGGGTTAGGTTTGGCTAAACAGCGGAAGAGTTCGTTGAGATACTGGGCATTGGGATTAAGTGTTCTAGCCGCCCTGATTTTAGTCGCTTGCGGGGGAGAAGAGTCCGCTGGTCCTACTCCAGCGCAGGTTAGCAGCACGCAAGCTCCGATACAGGAACCCACAGAGGCGCCGCCGACGGCCGCGCCGATTATCTCAACCCCCACCCCACAACCTCCAGCCGCAGAACCAGCGACCGCGCCGCCCGCGGCCACGGTAACGGCCCTTCCGTCACCGGCGACTGACGAGACCCAGGTGACCTTCGAAAACATCGCTAACCAGGATGGCGCAGGCATCTCCTACCGGCGTGCTCCGTCAGCTACCGTCGAGTTGATGGAAACGTTCCGCCAGCAATCGCTGCAGCAGCCCTTGGGTTTAACGGACCTGCCGGCGATGCCTCACCGGGTTTACGGGATATCGGGCGTGGCCATCTTGGACCACGACAAGGACGGTGACCTGGACATCTACGTTACCAACGGACCTGGGGCACCTAATAGCCTGTACTCCAACCAGCTCATCGAGTCCGGCTCGGTCACCTTTCTAGATGTGGCTGAATCGGCCGGAGTCGCCGCTACCGATCAAGACAGTACCGGGGTCTGCTATGGCGATACGGATAATGACGGCGACCACGACCTGCTGGTCCTGGGCCGGAGCGAGCCCAACCGCCTATTCGAGAACCAGGCCGATGGAACATTTACAGAAGTCATTGCCAGCGGCGTCGGCGGGGGGGATCTAAGCTCGGTCTCCTGCTCCCTGGGGGATGTCAATGGAGACGGCCTCCTTGATGTGGTGGTAGCTAATACTTTCGATTTTGCGACACTCTTCGCCATTTTCGCTGAGCCTTTCAATCTGAACCAGCATAATCAGCTCTTCATTAACCAGGGGGGCAACACCTTCACCGATGCCAGCGCCAGCTCCGGTATTCAAAACCTGGCCGGCTTCCCGCCTGATGCCGAAGGTGCCGCAGCGATAACTTGGGCGGTTTCTGTGGTGGACGTCGATCTGGATGGGGACGTGGACATCATATTCGCCGATGACCAGGGGGCGATGCCCCCCACCCTGCGCGGAGGCGTCGACCGGGGTTTTATCCACGTGCTGCTCAACGATGGCGCCGGGAATTTCACGGATCGGCCTGTTATCGATACTCCGGCAGCCACCGGCGGGTGGATGGGACTAGGCTTTGGAGACTTCAATTGTGATGGCCATCTGGATATGTTCGGTTCGAATTTTGGCGATTACAACATACCCGCTATGGCGATGCCATATGAACTGGGGGAACAACCCAGCCGGTGGCTGCTGGGTACCGGTGATGGGAGCTTCACGGATCCGGGGGTAGGTGACCTGGTGGCGTCGGTCTTTGGTTGGGGCAACGCCGTGTTCGACTACGACAATGACGGGGATAGCGACATCGTCTTCAATGGAGGGCTGGAGATGAACTTCATGACCTTCGCGGACAATCCTGGCGTGGTCCTCCGGAATCAGGACTGTTCCTCCAACTTCACTTTTGAAGACGGTGTGTTTGATACTGACTACATCCGCCTGAATGTCCAGGGCCTGGCCGTGGGTGATTTGAACCAGGATGGGTTCGTGGACATCGTGACGGCTTCCAACGTCGCCGTACCGGAAGCCTTCCCCTTGATACCCAGCCCCGCGAAATACGACTCGGTATTCGATAGCACTGCATTCTTCACACCGCAGTTTGCTCCTAGCCCTGAAGGTTTTACTTGGACCGAGGCCAACCTGGCGCCAGGAATCATGACAATAGAAATCAACAGCGGCCAATCTGAGAATGGCTGGATAAGCTTAACCGCCGTGGGCAGCGTAGACCTTACCGATGTCGGTAGGGTCAATCGGGATGGCATAGGCGCGGTTGTTTTCTTCACGCCGGAGAATGGTGACACTGTCATCACACCAATTCAGGGGGGCTCAAGCTTCGCCTCCCAGCACTCCCTTGAAGTCAATTTTGGGCTCGGGTCGGCGAAGCAAGGCACCGTTGAGGTTCTGTGGCCCGGTGGCGTACGAAACCGGCTTTACGGGATTAGCGCCGGTGAGCGGGTGGTCATCCCCGAGATACCGTGCAGTTTCAGTGGCGAATGGTCGAACCAAGCGGAGTACGAAGCCTGTGTCGGAGCGGCTCTGGCCGACCTGGTCAGCGCTGGCATTATTAGTGATTCAGACATCGAACGGTACTGATCAAGCGCCTGCATCCGCATTCCCACCTACTTCTCCTCACCAGCAGCGTCACTGGGATTGTGAATATGTATGGGCCTCTCATTCCGCCGCGGCATTGCGGGCGGGGTCTCGGCC
>JAPULR010000230.1 GCA_027294635.1 Chloroflexota bacterium
TAGACACGTGGTCTGTACTCACGTACTAGACCTCCAACGTACTCCAAGTATCCTAGTAGACACGTGGTCTGTACTCACGTACTAGACCTCCAACGTACTCCAAGTACCCTAGTAGACACGTGGTCTGTACTCACGTACTAGACCTCCAACGTACTCCAAGCACCTTAGTAGACATGTGGTCTGTACCTACGTACTGGACCTCCCTAAAGTGCACCAAGTACCCTAGTAGACATGTGGTCTGTTCTCACGTACTAGACCCCTACTCTACACCAAGTGCTCTAGTAGACATGTCCCATGCTCCCTGTACGTGACCTCTAAGGTGTACCCGGTATCCTGGGAGGAATATGGCGTACGCATACTCTAATGCTGACGTACAGGAGCGCTGGAGAGCAGAATTAGCTGTAGCAACGGAGCTTCTAAGAAGCGGGGAAGGTTCACTGGACAGCGGGGACGAAGATCATAGTGCGCGATCTAGGAGCCAACACAACAAGATTCCCGGGGTACCGTGCGTTGGACATCGATCTACCTGTCGTCGGCAGCGCGAACAGCAACGGAACGGTCACCCTCAACCGATTCTCTTTGGAAGGGACAACTACCATCCCGGAGAGGCCTGCCGTTAAATGTTTCTAAACCGTCTTAGAGGGCCGAGGGTCGGCGCCGAATAACGGGGATCACCCATTTGTATATCCAGGCGGGTGAGACTCCATACTCCTGGGCGATGGTTCTTATGGCCCCCCTCTCTTGAACCCGGCCTCTAAGGCTGTCACAAATTCTCACGAAGTCCACCTGAGCCCTTGGGCGACCCTTGGTACCATCCAAGGGCTCGACGCTGAGGATTTCTAGGCCGTGGGCCTCAGCGAACACTTTCAGGTCATCGAGGACATAGGGCAGGTTGGAGCCTCTTACAATTACCTGCATTATCTAGAATTGCACCTTCGAGACTTCCCTGCGAATGTCTTCATCGGAGAGCCTCAAATAAATTCTCGTGGTGTTGATGTCTCTGTGACCCAACTGCTCTTGAAGGGCGTCGAGCCGTCCACTGCAGTTGAGAAAGTTGATGGCGTAACCATGACGAAATAGGTGGGCGTGGACGTTTCGTTCCAGTCTTGCTCGGTTGGCCGCAGCCTTTATGACCTGGTCTGCACGTTGCTTGGTTATGTGGCCCCCCTTCCTCGAGGGGAAGATGTAGTCATTCTGGCTCAGCATTTGCTCCTGGGACCACAGAAGGATTGATGCCACTAACCCATCCTGTATAAAGACAACCCTCTCTATTTTTCCTTTGCCGAGAATTCGAATGCCGCCACGTATTACATCTGCCAATTTAATGGCGATGGCCTCGCTAACTCGGGCCCCTGTCTCCCAGAGTACTCTGAGGAAAAGTTGATCTCGTTCATTTTCAGCGACGCTGATGAGCTGATGGGCTTCCTCCGGTGTCAGGTAGTAAGGGAGGCGGCGGCTGAGGCGACGCGAGATGTGAGATCTAGCAACAGCCAAGCTGGCGGTGGACTTCGCCTCCCTGGTACCACCGGCACGCAATTGGGGGTGAGGTTCCCTCCTAGCCAGGCTACTCATAGAGCGCTGTCCTGAACATTCATGTCTGGTTGATGCCCGGCCATTGCCCGTTTGTTTTCGTTTCGCTCTTCGCGGATCTCGTGATCCTTGGCATCCTCGGTTCCACATCGACGATCTCGAACCAATCGGCGAGCTACCACGCGGGCCAAAATGCGGAGGCCCTCGGAATCCCCAATAAAGTCACTATCAGAGACGAGAGAGCTTCCTGTACTGGGTGAAACTTTTCGAGCTTGCGGTGTTTCTCGCATATCACTACGATTCGATTTCTACATAGACCTGTGTTCTCAACCTTACCAATTATTTTACATGATGCAAACAATATTAGGCATAAGTGGTACTCTTGACAACATATCTGTATAGTTGTATTATGCACTAATACTACATAATCACTGTGAGGCGAAGGACATATGGTAAAGCGAATGAAAAAACCGCCCGTGAGGCCGGAACAACTTACAGATTGGCTCAGGCGTTCTGAAATGGAGGGAGAATCCTCCCCCAATATCGCTAAGAGAGACGGGTATGATGTCCGAACCGTTCGCAAGCACCTCGATCTGGCTCGGCAGGAACGAGAAACTCGAGAGGCGCGCTCCACGGTTCTTAGGCGAGCTCTGGAGCAACACTATGCCGATCTCATCGCGGTGGTAGGGAGGGTCGATGCCCAGGTGTCAAATCCCGCGGGTATCCCCATTGTCGGACAGGATGAACGCCTGTGGAAAGCCCTTAGAGAGCATATACCGAGGGCTGCTCTTTGGAAGCTCCTGGGTAGGTGGGAGCGATTGCAGCAACAACGTATTCAAATCCACGGCGACGTGGTCCTGGCGATAGAGCAGGAGATCGAGGGCACCGGCAATTACAAGTTTGCCGCGATCGGAGAAACCTTTGGACTAAATCGGGACGGAATTGCCAAGTTGGTAACTCATCGCCTCACACAAGTGGCCAAGGCGCCCGGAGAACCTCCTGAGCCGGACATAATCCAGTCCGAGGATGTGGGTAACGATTCGGTTCGTATCGTATGTGCTGCGATCCAGTGTGCTACAGTACCGCGAGAGGAGGAGAGCCAAGCCAAGGCGTTCCTTCGTCGGCTCCAAGTCGGCATCAAAAACCGCCCGGAGGCTCATGAGGCGCGGAGGGTGCACGCGGAGCTGTCCAAAGTTACTGCGGCGTTACGGGAAGAACTAGCCACCATCCTGTTAAGAAGAGTGGTACCCGGCCGGTGCAAATACTGCCCTTTCTAATCTAGAGTGCTCATGGTCGTATGCAGCTCATAAAGGAGAACCGTCGATGGAAGTAGCCTTGTACGTACGGGTTTCATCGGATAAACAGGACGCTGACCTATCCATTTCGGCCCAACTTAGAGCCCTTAAAGAATACGCTTCCAGATGCGGACATGTGGTAACGAGGGAGTTCGTCGATGAAGCAAAGAGCGGCCGTACCGCAGATCGGCCGGCCTTCCGTGAGATGGTCAGCCTGGCTAAATTAAAGGTTCCTCCCTTTAAAGCAATCCTGGTGTGGAAACTGAATCGCTTCTCTCGCAGCCGCGCCGACTCCATCACCTATAAAACCTTGCTCCGAGGGAAGGGAATTGACGTAATCTCAATTCACGAGCCGATAGACGAAACCCCCACTGGCCGCTTGATAGAAGGAGTCATCGAATCCATCGACGAGTTCTACAGTGCGAACCTGGGGCAGGACATAAAGCGGGGAATGAGGGAGAACGCGGCCCGCGGTTTCTTCAATGGGAGCCGGCCTCCCTACGGCTTTCAGAAGGTTGCGGTCAGGGACGGCGTCAAGGTCAGATACCGTTTGGCACCAGCTGCTGAAAGCTCAACGACAGTACAGGTTGTGCGTAGGATTTTCCGTCTCGCCGCAAAGGACACTGGCTGCAAAGAGGTCGCCAATATTCTGAACCAGGAGGGGATTCGCACCGCCACCGGGGAACTATGGGGCAACGTTACGGTGTATAAGATCCTTACCAATGAGGCATACAAGGGCACCCTGGTGTGGGGCGGTAGGGTGGGACACCCTGCGGCCCGAAGCGGTGAAGCCCCGGTCAGGGTGGAAAACGCATGGCCTGGCATCGTTTGCAAGGAGACCTTTGACATGGTCCAGATAAAGATGGCAGCCAGGAGCCCTCTAGTTTCTCATCCGAGGACCATCCACAGCCCATACCTGCTCAGCGGGTTTGTCTTCTGTTCCTGCGGTCGGGCCATGACGGGGCGTAGTGCCAAGTCGGGCAGGCATTTCTATTACGTTTGCTCTCGGGCCGCTAAGCAGGGCAAATTGGCATGCAAGTCTAAAATGCTGCCAAAGGAGAAGCTGGAGCGAACAGTGCTGGCCCAGATCCATGGCCGAGTTCTCACCGAGGAAAACCTTAAGAAGCTGGTGCTAATGGTCAACGAGGAACTGCAGTCTATTGGAGATGGGTTAGGGGAACGAATGGACATTTTAGACTCCGAGTTGCAGGATGTGAAAGCTCGATTGACCCGACATTACGAAGCTCTAGAGACGGGAGCGCTGGCAATAGATGATCTCGCACCACGGATCAAGGAAATGAGGATTCGGCTGGACCAGTTGCAGGAAGCCAAGAGGAAGGCCCATTCCGATATGGCGGTTCAAGGAGCCCAACCTGTCGATGCGGATGTGGTCAACGCCTATGCTCAGGATCTGAGAGGATTGTTGGAGGAGTCGGCGTTGGCTGAACGGAAGGGGTTTATTCGTTCATTCGTACAGCGCATCGATATTCACCAGGCAGCGGCCACGATCCACTATAAGTTGCCGTTGCCACCTAATGGGAGGAGATCCGACCAGGTCGAAGTTCTGCCTACTGTAACCTTTGGTGGAGCTGGGGGGACTCGAACCCCCTACCTCTTCAATGCCATTGAAGCGCTCTCCCAGTTGAGCTACAGCCCCACGATAAGTAAATATAGCACAGGCTGGAAAGGTAATCCTAGGTGGGCGGTGGAGCCGTGAAAGTTGTTGCCCCCGCCTTCCCGATCCTCATCGGGACGCTCTTCCAGTTAAGCTACAGCCCTACAGGGGATAAATATAGCGCGTTGGCGCTGACCGCAAGGGCACCCTGGTGTGTTGAAACAGTAGACTATGGCCCCTCAATAACCTCAAACCCGGTGTAAGGGTGCAGTGCCTGCGGCACCTCCACCGAGCCGTCCTTCCTCTGACCGTTTTCCAGGATGGAGATGATCACCCTCGGCAGGGCCAGACCTGACCCGTTAAGGGTGTGGACAAAGGCTGGCGTTGCTCCCTCCTTGCATCGGTACTTAATGTTGGCCCGCCGGGCCTGAAAGTCGGTACAGTTGGAGCAGGAGCTGACCTCCAGCCATTCCTGGGAACCCGGCGCCCACATCTCCAGGTCGTAGGACTTGGCAGAGGCGAATCCCAGCTCCGTCGCACACAGCTTCAATACCCTATACGGAAGCTTAAGAGCCTGACAAACGGCCTCGGCATCAACCACCAGGCTCTCCAGCTCCTCGTCGGAAGACTGGGGCTCGACAAACTTGTACATCTCCACCTTCTGAAACTGGTGCACCCGCTTGATTCCGCGGGTATCTCTGCCTGCCGCCGCCTTCTCGCGGCGAAAGCAGGGTGTAGAGGCAGTGTATCTCAATGGAAGGCTTCCGGGCGGCAGGATCTCGTCCCGGTGCAGATTGGTCAGGGGCACCTCAGCCGTTGGTATGAGCCAGAGATCGTCCTCCTCGTCATGGTACAGATTGTCACCAAACTTGGGCAGGTTTCCAGATCCCACCATCACGTCCCGACGCACCATCGCAGGAAGCTGGGCCTCGCGGTAGCCGTTCTTTCCGGTATGCAGGTCCAGCATAAAGCTGATAAGGGCTCGTTCCAGCCGTGCGCCCTGGCCCATGAGGACAAAGAAGCGTGACCCTGCCAGCTTTACGCCCCGCTGAAAGTCAATAATTCCAAGGTGCTCTCCCAAGTCCCAGTGGGGCAGCGGCTCGAAGTCGAAGGTCGGCACCTCTCCCCAGGTACGGACCACAACGTTATCCTCTTCTCCCTTGCCGTCGGGCACATCCTCAAGAGGGATGTTGGGCAGCTCCAGGAGTAGGGTATCCAGCTCTTGTTGAATACCGCTGTGATTTAGGTCTAGCTTTGATATTTCGTCTCCCACCTGCCGCATCTGAGCGATGAGCTCCGACCTGTCGCCCTGCATCCGTCCGATGGTCTTGCTTACCTCGTTCCGTTTAGCCCGAAGGACGTCTGACCGGGCCTGTAGCTCGCGGCGCTCCTGGTCGAGGGAGAGGATTTTGTCCAGGCGAGGTTCCTCGCCCCGACGCTCCAGGGCATGGCGCACGTACTCGGGATCCTGGCGAATCAGCTCCAGAGAGAGCACGGCTAACTCTTGCTACGCATCTGAGGGAAAAGCATGACGTCTCGAATGGTGGTCTGGCCGGTCAGGAGCATCACCAACCTGTCTATCCCAATGCCCAGACCGCCGGTGGGTGGCATGCCGTACTCCAGGGCAAGGAGGAAGTCTTCGTCGGTCCTGTCCGTCTCCTCATCGCCATACTGCTGGCGCACCTTCTCCTGAGCCTGGAAGCGGCTCCGCTGCTCCTGGGGGTCGTTCAACTCAGTGTAGGCGTTGGCCAACTCCATTGCGACGGCAAAGGCCTCAAAGCGCTCTACCAGGGCAGAGTTGCCCGGCTTCTGCTTCGCCAGGGGCGACATAGCCATAGGGTAGTCTATTATGAAGGTAGGTTCTATCAGATGTGGCTCCACCGCCAGGGAAAGGAGCTTGTCGTAGACCCGATGGACCGGGCCCTCGGCCAGGTCGAACCCCCTTTCGCGGGCCTCGGCCACCAGCTCTGCGGTGCTCTTATCTCCCTGAAGGAAGGGTTCCAAGTCGATACCGCTGTGCTGATGTATAGCTTCGCAGAACGGGACGCGACGCCAGGGCGGAGACAGGTCTATGGTAACCTCACGGTATTGGACCCGGACGGACCCCAGGACATCTCTTGCCAGAGTGGATACCATCTCCTCCACCAGGGACATAATATCGTTGTAGTCGGCGTAGGCCTCGTAGCTCTCCAAAAGCGTAAACTCTGGGTTGTGGTTCTGGTCCAGGCCCTCGTTGCGGAATATCCGACCTATCTCATAAACCTTGTCAAAGCCGCCGACAATAAGCCGCTTGAGGTAAAGCTCCGTGGCGATGCGCATGTAGAGGTCCTGGCCTAGCGAGTGGTGGTGGGTGACAAAGGGCCGGGCCAGCGCTCCGGCGGCCACCGGCACCAGGACAGGGGTGTCCACCTCTAGGTATCCGCGGCTGTTCATGAAAGACCGTATTCTCTCTATGATGCGGCTGCGATTGACGAAAATGGGCATCACTTCGTCGTTGTTGGCAATCAGGTCAAGGTATCGCTGACGATAACGTTGTTCCGTATCCCGCAGGCCGTGCCATTTTTCGGGCAGGGGACGCAGAGACTTGGAAAGAAGGGTGAATTGGTGGACCTCCACCGTCACTTCCCCCCTGCGGGTCCGCATCATGGGACCCTGCACTCCCAGGAAGTCGCCAATGTCCAGGTCCTTAAGGATGGCGTAGTCATCGCCCAGAAGGTCTAGGCTGAACTGGACCTGGAGCTTGTCGGTACCATCCCTAATATCGGCGAAGGTATTCTTGCCCATGCCTCGGAGGGCCATAATACGACCTGCCACAGCTACGATATCGGCCTTCATGCGTGTGCCCTCAGCTTGCTCCTGTTTCAACAGTAGGGCCCGGGCCTCGGCATTGGTATGAGTGCGGTGGACGCGAGGAGGATAAGGGTTTATTCCCCTTCCTAAAAGGCGCTGAAGCTTCTGCTGGCGGCTGGTATGGAGGTCACTCCCCTGGTCAGGCATAGATCATTGGGCGCGGGAGGAGGTTACTTGATCTGTAGGATTTCCAGATTGATGGTGCCTGCGGGGACCTTGACCTCAGCCAACTCCCCAATTTTTTTCCCAATTAGAGCCTTGCCGATGGGTGAAACGTTGGAGATTTTTCCCCGAGAGGGGTCCGCTTCAGGGCTTCCCACAATGAAGTAGTTTTCCTTTTTCTGGCGACTCTGGTTCAGGACGGTTACTTTTGAACCCACATCTACGGTGTCCGATTTCCCTTTGCTGGCCTCTATGATCTTGGATCTGTTAATGATATTCTCAAGTTCCAAGATGTGACCTTCAATGAAGGCTTGCTCTTTCTTGGCCTCCTCGTACTCGGCGTTGTCCACCGTGCCACCAATGGAGTTGGCCCGCTGAATCCGAGCGGCCACGTCCTGGCGACGAGTGGTACGGAAGTGCTCCAGCTCGGCTTGGTGCTTGGCCAAGCCCTCACGAGTTAGGTAGGTAGGTTGCGCCAAGGTTGACCTCCGGGGGAAAGAGAAAACGACTAGGCAAAGCGTTAGGTTGCAGCCCAGTCAGCAGAATTGTAACCGAGTGTTAGAGCTTTTGTAAAGGCTTAAGGTTATATATCCGCTGTAAGTAGACAAAACGCAAACGGTGGCCTTGTTTGGCCGGCATCCATCTATTGGGATATCCTGGCCCTTCGCTAAGTGTATCCGGGTGCGGGATGAAGATGGCTTATTTCCAACATTATGTTAAAATTCGTTTAAAACTGCAACCATTGTCCTTTACTATAAACCGCTCTCTTATTTAGACTCACAAGGCGGGCTAAGATGCGCGTAGTTGGGGGGATTGCCAAGGGGAGGAAGCTTGCCCCTCCTGCCATCGCAGGAGCTAGACCCACCTCAGAGCTCATGAGAGGAGTTATCTTTAACATCCTCGGTCCTGAGCTTATCGAGGGTGCAAAGGTGGCTGATCTCTATGCTGGCATAGGCTCCCTGGGTATCGAGGGCTTGAGCCGTGGGGCTGCCTCTGCTGACTTTGTGGAGAAGAACCCTCGCCAGTGCGCCGTGATGAGGTCCAACCTGAAGTCCGCCGGATTCGAGGACAGTGGGCGGGTCTACTGTGTGGAGGTAGCGCGAGGGTTGGGAGTGTTGCAGGGTCCCTATCGAGTGGTCCTAATGGACCCACCCTACCGCCTCCAGACCCTGGATCCGGATCTCGAAGCCCTGGATCGGGCTCATCTTGTAGAGGTTGAAGGGATGCTTGTAGTAGGCCATTCAAAGCGCCTTAAGCTGAAGGAGAAGTACGGAAGCCTCTCTTTGGTGCGCAGCAGACGCCACGGCGACAGCGTAGTGGACTTTTTTTTGGCAGAGGGGTTTTGATGACCACCGCCGTCTACCCCGGCACCTTCGATCCAGTGACTCTGGGTCATGTGGATATTGCTGCTAGAGCGTCAAAGATCTTCTCCCGCGTTGTCGTGGCCGTCTACGCCAGCTCTCCCGGGAGTCCGCTCTTTAACACGGAGGAGAGGGTTAGTCTCTTTACTCGTGCGGTGGAGGATTTGTCTAACGTGGAAGTAGACGTGGAGAGCTTTGATGGTCTGGTAGTAAATTACGCTCGACAGGTAGGCGCTCGAGTGATTGTGAGGGGCCTTCGTGGCGGCTCGGACTTTGAATACGAGTACGAGATGGCCTTTATGAACAAGAAACTAGCTCCGGATATAGAGACCGTGTGCCTAATCACGAGCCTCGAGTACCAGTTTGTCAGTTCCAGTCGGCTCAAGGAGGTAGCAAGTCTGGGTGGCGATATAGGAGCGATGGTGCCGCCTCATGTAGCTGAAGCGGTTCTGAAGAAGTTAAGTTTGCTCAAATAGTCTAGGTGGCCATTGGAAAGGAGGATCCATGGATATTATTAACATCGTAGACAGGCTAGAAGCACTTATAGCGACGAGTCTGAAGGTTCCCGTTGCTCAACGCACTCTTCTTGATGCGAAGAAGGTGCAGGAGCTGATGGACCAGCTTCGCCTGGCCGTACCCAGTGATGTGCGGGCCGCTGAGGAGATTCTCGTCAAGAAGGACGATATCCTTAACCTGGCGGAGGCCGAGCGTCGCCGCACCAAGTCTAAGGCCGAAGACGAGTTTCGAACCCGTCTTAACCAGGCCGAGGTTATGAAAGAGGCTGAGCGAAAGGCTCGAGAAATTTTGGACGAAGCCGAGCGCAAGTCCAGCCGGATGCTTGCCCAGGCCGAAACGGAACTCCGCACCAGAACGGCGGAGGTGGACGCCTATGCAGCCAAAGCGCTCCGTAATCTGGAACGACAGTTAACGTCTAACTTGACGAGCATCCGCAACGGGTTGGCCCTTCTGAGCGGTGTAGAGACCTTTGAAGTAGTGGCCGGAAACAACAAGAAGTAGTTAGAATACCGGCTCATTACTCTTGCTCCATAGCCCTTTGATGACAAAGGGCTATGGAGCTTGTTGATCTATTTTCTTTTAGGGGAAGTGCTCCCCAAATCGCCCGGTGCGCATGCCAGGCAAGCCGTGACTCCCTTCTGAAGGCTGTAGTGTATACTTCTGTGTAATCCACAGCCACGCAAGGCGGTGACCTATGGCACGTACGCATGAGGAAACCCTTCCCCTACCCCTGACGCGGGATAGGCCCTTGCTGATGATCATGGATGGCCACGCCATGGTGCATCGTGCCTTTCACGCCATCTCCGTCAGGCAGAACCTCACCACACGGAGCGGTGAGGATACCACCGCCGTTTTCGGGTTCTCCAACACCTTCTTAAAAGCCATTCAGCAGTTACAGCCTACCCACTGCATCATGGCCTTTGACCCGCCCGGTCCCACCTTTCGCCACCAGATGTTTCGGGAGTACAAGGCTCAGCGACCCTCCACTCCGCCACAGCTGAAGCACCAGTTCGACCGAATCCGCCAGCTTATGGCAGCCTTTAACGTCCCTTTATTAGAAGTGTCTGGCTATGAGGCCGACGACGTTTTGGGTACCCTGGCCCGAGAGGCGGAGGAGCAGGAAGTGGAGACGGTTATCCTTACCGGAGACACCGACACCCTTCAGTTGGTGTCTCCCTTCGTGAGGGTTCTGCTCTACTACAGCATCCAGGAGCAAAAGGTGTACGATGAAGCGGCGGTGCGAGAGCGGTTCGGTGGCCTGGTGCCCGCGGTGCACCCTGACTTCAAGGCCATCAAGGGTGATCCATCGGATAACATTCCCGGCGTGCCCGGCCTCGGGGAGAAGACCGCCATCAAGCTTCTCGTGGAGTTCGGGACCCTGGAAGGTATCTACGAGCACATTGACCAGGTGACGCCTCCCCGTGCCAGGGAGGCCCTGCTCGCCAACAAGGAGCAGGCCTTCCAAAGCAAGGTTCTGGCCACCATCAAGCGGGACGTCCCCATAGACCTGGACATGGAGGCCAGCCGTTTCTGGAACTACGACCGGGCCGACGTGGTGAACCTGCTGCGGGAGCTGGAGTTTTCCAGCATCGTTCCAAGGGTGCCGGAGGGCGTCATCTCATCCAGCTCCAACGGCGCAGGGTCGGCCGGCTCCGATGCCGCGCCAATGGCCGTAGATTATCAAAAGGTTGACTCGCCAGAGGCGCTGGAGAAGATGGTTGAGGCCCTTCACGAGGCCGGCGGCTTTGCCTTCGACACTGAGACCACCAGCCTCGACCCTATGCGCGCCGACCTGGTGGGTCTGAGCTTTTCAACCACTGAGGGTAAGGCCTGGTACATCCCGGTGGGTCACCAGGAAGGCCACCAGCTTCCCCTGGAAGAGGTCCTGGCTAAGCTGAAGCCCGTGCTGGAGGACCCCAACTTATCCAAAGCCGGACATAATCTCAACTATGATGTCACCGTACTGGGTAACTACGGCATCGTGGCGAAGGGCTTGGACTGCGACACCATGATGGCGGCCCACCTTTTGGGCATAAAGGCCATTGGTCTCAAGAACCTGGCGTTGGATGTGTTGCATCATGAGATGACTCCCATCAGCGCCCTTATTGGCAAAGGTAAAAACCAGAAGAGTATGGACCAGGTTCCGATAGATGACGTGGTCCAGTACGCCTGCGCCGACGCCGACTTTGTGGGACGCCTGCGCTCTCTACTAGAGAAGGACCTGCGAGAGCAGGGCTTCTGGGACCTCTTTGAGAAGGTGGAGATGCCCCTGATTGAGGTCCTGGTTACCATGCAGCGCAACGGTATCACCCTGGACGGAGGGATCCTCCACGAGATGTCCCGGGACCTGAACCAGCAGATCGGAGAGCTTGAGACCAAGATCTACGATGATGTGGGTCACATCTTTAAGATAAACTCCCCTCAGCAGCTCAGCGACGTACTGTTCAATGAGCAGGGCCTTCGAAAGACTAAGCGGACCAAGACGGGCTACTCCACCGACGCCAACTCACTGGAGGCCTTGAAGGGCAGCCACCCCGTCATCGCAAAGATACTGGACTACCGCCAGTTGACCAAGCTCAAGTCCACCTACGTGGACTCATTGCCCGAGCTTATCAACCCCAGGACGGGGCGCATACACACCAGCTATAACCAGGCTGGGTCCGCCACGGGCCGGATCTCCAGCAACGACCCAAACTTGCAAAACATCCCCGTCCGCACGGAGCTGGGACGGCAGGTGCGAAAGGCTTTCCTGGCGCCTCGATACAATGGCAACCAGTGGCTTCTCTTTTCCGCCGACTACTCCCAGATAGAGCTTCGGGTACTGGCTCACCTGTCCCAGGACCCTGCTTTGATAGAAGCCTTCCTCCGTGGCGAGGACATCCACTCCGCCACCGCATCCATGATGTTCGACGTGGCGTTAGAGGAGGTTACAGCCGACCACCGCCGCATCGCCAAGGTACTGAACTTCGGCGTTATCTACGGCCTCTCGGCCTTCGGCATCGCACAGCAGACCGAGTTCTCCCCCGACGAGGGTCGGAATTTCATCGAGACCTACTTCGCAAAATACCCTGGCATTAAGACGTACGTAGATGAGATAAAGGGGCGGGTTAAGAAGACGGGCTACGTGGAGACGCTGCTGGGGCGACGCCGCTACATCCCCGAGGTGGAGGCCTCCAACGCCGTGGTGCGACAGGCCGGGGAGCGGATGGCCATCAACATGCCCATTCAGGGCACCGCCGCCGATATCATGAAGCTGGCCATGATACGGGTCCACCGTCGGCTGGAAGACTCCGGCCTAAAGGCCAAGATGCTCTTGCAGGTACACGACGAGCTGATGTTTGAGCTGGCCCGGGACGAGGTCAAGGCCCTCACCGACATCGTCTACGACGAGATGCCCAACGCCCTGGACGACTACACCGAGATGGTCGTCCCCCTCAAGGTTGACGTGAAGTCGGGCCACACCTGGGGGAACATGGAGTAGAGGGCATTAGCCTCTTTAAAAAGGCTATAGGGAAATGCCCCATCCTTTAATGGCGAGTTATGCCGGAACTACCCGACGTTGAAGCCATGCGGCGGTATCTGGTGGGCTGCGGCCTACAGGGCCGCGCCTTTACCGGCGCCATCATCCTCTGGCCCAAGGCTATTAAGACACCCTCGTTGGAGGACTTTGTCCTGGGTATCACCGACCGGCGCATCGAGGAGCTGGACCGCCGCGCCAAGTTGCTCCTCTTCCGCCTGGACGACGGACAGTCCCTCATCGTCCACCGACGGATTACGGGGTCCCTGCTGGTAGAGTCCGCCTTTGAGCCCAGGCATCCCATGACCCGCAACTACTTCACCCTGGACGATGGCCGGGAGCTGCGGTTTGTTGACCCTCGCAAGCTGGGAATGCTGTGGTTGGTGGAGGACCAGGGCCAGGTGCTAAAGGTCCTGGGGCCGGAACCCCTGGAGCCCTCCTTCACGCCCCAGGTCTTGATGGA
>JAPULR010000231.1 GCA_027294635.1 Chloroflexota bacterium
CCGGCCCTGTCGAGCATGTCTGGTAGCTTCCGCTGCTTGAACTGGTCCAGGGTCCAGCGCAAGGGATCGGGAACAAGGGTCTGGTCCCAGTAGAGACGTATGTTTTTGTTCCGGGGGCCGTAGTGGTAGTGGGGCTGGTTATTGAAGCAGTCAAAGGCCAGCAGCTCAATTTCCTGCCCTGCAACGTCGCCCAGGACGTGAATGGCAAGGCCTCGGCCTACCGATAGCTGACGGAACTCCAACCCGAAACGGATGTTGCCCGCCTCAATAACATCCGTTCCGCGATTGTGGGTAACGGTGCTTCGTTGGTTGGCGGTCATATCCCTGCCTGCGGTCTCAACCTCATCCAGCTTTTTGTTGACTTTGGTGGTGTCGATCTGCTTTGCGATCTCTTCGGCGCCTGCTCTCTTCAGCATGGCCGGCAGGTTGGTGCGCAACTGTGTCAGTGCCCAGCCCAGGGGGTTGCCCACCGTGGTCTTATCCATGTCATGCCTTTCGTTCTTGGCGTGAGGTGCGTAGTGGTAGTGGGGAGTCTGGTCGAAACAGTCGAAACGAAGCAGCTCCTCTTCCTTGCCATCGACCTGGCCAAAGACCCTCATAGAAACCCCCTGGTCGTGTAGCAGGTCCCGATATCGAAGGTCAAACTTGATGGGACCTGCCTCCACAGTTACGGGGCCTACCTTTGTGTCGCTGCCGGGGTCCATTACATTCGTCTGTTGCATGTCATCAACCTTTACCATAGGTCTCCTCCTTCTTCTCATCTGTATTTGAATATGCTTAACTTTGCCTCATTAAGAGGGCGAGCCGCTTTCCGGGCAGGCAATTAAGTTTGTAGAGAGTGCAGCCTTATGTGAAATTCTGCCAACCTGCGCGGCGTTGCCAATTATACCCCAGTAACGAAGGCGGGTAAACACTGGGTAAACGTCTAAACATACCTGCCATTAGACGATACCGAGCCAAAGAGAGCCATAATATGCTGGATCATGTAAATAGATGAGAATTGCAACGGCAGGCGGCTCCTGACCCCGGCGCGAACCTGTTGGAGGTTACTATAGAGAAGGTGGCGCGCTTGGCGGGACTCGAACCCACGGCCTCAGCCTCCGCAGGGCTGCGCTCTATCCACCTGAGCTACAAGCGCTTGAGCTAACGTATGTAATGGTGCCGAGGGTGGGATTTGAACCCACACGCCCGTAAGGACACTACGCCCTGAACGTAGCGCGTCTGCCGTTCCGCCACCTCGGCCCAATGCTGTGCGGCGAGTGGTGGGCGGTGATGGATTTGAACCAACGACCTCCTCGGTGTGAACGAGGCGCTCTAACCACTGAGCCAACCGCCCCTCTTTCCAGAGGCCCTATAACCTACTGGGCTTGGGCAACACCAATTATAGCAGTCGGCCTTCTACATGCAAGGAGAGGCGTTACGGCTCGCTCCGATCCCAGTCGGGAAGGGTCCAGTAGCCTATGGGTGGAAGGGCCACTTTACCCTCTAGCCCTTGGGCCCTCTTCAAACGCTGTACGTTGTACAAATGGGTGACCAGCTCACCTTCGCTATGGTGGAAGCACCCTTCCAGAGTCATAATCCATATTGATGGATCCTCAGGGTGCTGCATCAGGGTACCAAGGTATCTGTCGGCGATCTGGTCGTAGAAAGCGGCATCGTTCAGGTCGATGGTCTTTTCATTTATTGACGCCAGCGTTTCCCTTGAGAGTATATCCCTCACCATCTCTAAGGCCTCGGACAGTTTCCCTAAAACTTTGTCTATGTCCCACCATCGCTCCTCATCCAACCGTCGATGGGGCAGGGCCGCCAGGTAATCGACCTCGTCTCTGAAGGGTATACCTGAAGGAAATATCTGGTCTCCCCATCGGAGGATGTACCACCGATAGAGGTGGGAGGCGACGTGGCTGACGTTGTTGCGGATACTCCATTCAGACCATCCCCAGCGGTCGCTGGTCCAATCCAGTTGAGCGTCGGTGAGGCCCTCAAGTTCGGTGGCTACCATTTCCTCGTAGGTGTCGAATAGAGGAAAGAGGGATAGGGCAGTGTCGCTGGGGTTCCCGGTCTGTTTAACCATGATAGTAGCCCTCCCTGGCGGCCTGGCTGCCAGGAGCGTACCATTGGATAAACCGCTTGTCGAGATGGGCCTGTCTCCTGAACGCCGCTGGATTATTAAAATCCTTGCTTGAGCTCCGGAGCTTCCGGCCTTTTCCTCACTAAAAGGGCAATGGATAGCGCCAACGCTACCGCGCCGATCACGATGATAGCAATAGAAGGGGTTATGAACCCTCCTGCAATTTCCGATCCCATGGTGTTGAAAACATCCGTTAACATGTGGCAGGCAGATGAAGGCAAGTCTCCACATTCACTGGCCAGCCGGTCGGGCAGCTGCGTCTTGAGGACAACTCCTACCACGAGAAACACAGCTCCAGTGATAAGCAGGACTAAACTGGGCCAGAGAAGAGAAAACCTCCAGTGGGGAAGGTGCACCAGTCCCAAGGCGGCCGTTGTCAGGGCCATGACGAGCAGTGATACGATGGGCCCCACAGTCTGGGCGGCGTCTATCTGGTCTCTAACGGCGTCGGCGTCCTCCAAGAACTCCGCCCTGGTCTCATCGTTATCTTCCGCTAGCTCGGCAACCAGGTCTATCCGGTCCTGAGAGTCCAGCTCGAGCCGCAGCTCGGCGATGGCGTCATCTATGAGGGCGTTGGCCACGGGAGGAACGGCTAGCTTAAGCGCCGCCTTCACGTTGCCACCTACTAGCTCTGCCTTTATCGCATTCCCTTGTTCCTCCAGGTCGGATATAGACCGGGGTGGTAAAGTCGAGTCCCTCTTTAAGGCATCCAGCGCTTCATCAAAGGCTTGAGCGCGAAGGGACGGTGGTACTCTATCCAGGGATGGCACCTGTAGAGGAACACTCTTATTCTCAACGGTTCGCAGGAATGATTCCAGCTCCCGTGCCAGTTCTCTGATTGTAGAAACAGGCACTACCTCCATACTATCAATCTGGCTATCTATATAATCCAGGACCACCGGTCTAATATTTTGGATGGGTAGGCTCAGGTCTATAAAAGCCTCAAGGTCTTCTGTTTCGTTGTCCAGGTACGCAATGATCCTGTTTATGCTAGCCTCCGACTCCGCTTCGAGGTATTCCGGAGGTAGAACTTTACGCACAAGGTCTACCACATCCTGCCTGGCAATGTTGAAATCCCCCGTTAGCCGCCGGGCCTCCTCGTCGTACTCCGGGTCCAACAGTAGCTCGTCATAAATCCGGTTGTATATGTCGTTCTCCGCCAGGGCGTCCGTGTAGAAAGATGGCTCTAGAAAATTGTTCCGGATCTGGATGGTGAGGAGAAAGGCCAAAAAGCTGAAGAAGACTATGGCTCCCAAAAAGAGAGAGCCGAAGGCCCTTAGGAAGATTAAAAACGGTGACACCTGGTGAAACCTCCCTGGTTTCCAGCGGCGAAGACAAGATTATATTCCTACTAACCTTAGCAGGTGAAGCACTCGAAGAAGCAGGCTTTTTATTGTCGGCTTCGGTAGATTCTCCTTCCTGGCATTATTCCCTGCTGGGGGGTAAAATCGGCCCATGCTTAAGGATTCCCTGGAAATTTGTTAGGCCTGGCCGAGATAGGCCGCGCCTTTAGCTCCCGATTTCTTTCGGCCCTTCAGTACTCCGACTACCGCAGGCTCTGGGCCGCCACAGCTTTCTCTCAATCATCGGCCTGGGCCCTCATTATTGCCAGGGCGGCCCTGGCCCTGAACGAAACAGGCAGCTCCAGCGCCGCCGGCGTGGTCACCTTTGCCGCCATGATACCCTCGGTGGTCATGTCGCCGGTGGCGGGATATCTTGCCGACCGCTTTGACCGACGAAAAATCCTGGCCTTCGCCTACTCCGTAAACGTGGGCCAGAACCTGATCCTGGCTCTATTAGTTGTAACGGGCAACATTGAACTCTGGCATCTGGTGCTGTTGTCGGTGGTTAACGGCTCCGCGCGAGCCACACAGATGCCCGCGGCCCAGGCCCTGCTTCCCAACCTGATTCCCAGGAACCGCCTGCTCAACGGAGTGGCCCTTCATCAGGCCGTTCAACAAGGAGGGAAGCTGATGGGTCCCCTCCTAATACTACCCGTAGTGTTAACAGGCCACAGTGATTGGGCTTTTGTGGTGTCTTCGGGTCTATATGTAGTGGGCCTGGCCATGGTGCTGAGAATTCGCACCGTCTCCAGGGGTGAAGTGGACCGCGAAAGGAGCGCCTTTAGTAACCTTGGCCAGGGCCTTTCCTTTGTGTATCGCCACCATATCTTGCTGCCCTTGTTTCTCCTGGTCATTGTACACTGTGCCCTTACCATGTCTTACGAAACCCTGTTCCCGGTCCTCTCGCGAGACCGGTTGGGATTGC
>JAPULR010000232.1 GCA_027294635.1 Chloroflexota bacterium
CGCGGAGCCAAAACGTATTGGGCTCACTCTACTCTTTCCCTATCTGGTACCGAGGATTGGGATACCTCAGAATTCGAGTCATCTACGGGTTCGTTGGCGGGGTTGGCCTTCTTCCCAAACCCGAAGAAAGCGACGATAGCCAGAACGGCCGGCACCAGAACGCAGCAGACCGCAGGAATGATGACAATTAGAGGGTCCATGTGCCCGGCCCTATGAAGTGTAGATTTAGTGACCTATCCGACTGATTCATCAACCACCTGGGTTAGCTTGCATCCACGGCGCCTCTGAGCCTAGATAGGGCTTTTTCCGAGCAGCCCCGCGAACCTGAGGCTCCACAACCCCACCGCTATAATCGTCGACCCAGCCAAGGCAACGCTAGCTCGACGCCGCCACGAAGAACTCCACCGTTCTCCATGGGACAACTCCAAGTACCAGCCTCGTGCCAGCATCAGCACGGTCAGTGCCAAGAGCGGCCAGGTGAGCACCCGCAACGCGGGCGCCAAGGCCAGCCCGACTGAGGTACCACCCAATAGGCCGAGCAAGCCAGGGACCACTCATCACCAGGGCAAAGGCAGCAGTCCGCTCAACAATGCCACAAACGGCTTTTCAACCTGTAAAATCTTTCGCATCTTCTCACACTTTGTGGTGGGCCAGCACCGGAACGTTTCCGGTGAAGTCCTTAGCACCGCAATCAGAATCTGTAGCTAAGGGAAACCAATGTTCCTTTTATTCGTTGATACTCCTGGCTTGGAAGCACCTCGACAAGTTGGGCCGCTTCATCCCTGATCAATCGCTGAACCTCTTCCCGTGCAATGGATGTCGGCATAACTTTCTCCTTGGCGCTATCTGGCGAGGCTGTTTAGCAGTCCAGCAGGTCTTTTAGCTTGCCACGATCAAAGCCGACGACCACCTGGCCGTCTATTACGGTCACAGGGGTGGTCATGACGCCAATCTTCACAAGTTCGGCCATGGCCGTGGGATCATTGATGACGTCCCTCCGGTCAAACTTCACCCCATTCTCCGAGAGAAACTCCTCGGTCTGCAGGCAGAAGTGTCAACCGTCCGGTTGGGTGTAGACGAGGATCGTCTTGGCAGTCATTCCTCCTCCTTATTACGATCGAGCCCCTGGGTGACCGAGTGGCTCAGCCCACACCGAACTTGATGGGGTTAATTTGATCCCGCTCTGTTCGATAATGGAGCAAATGTTGCCACCAATAGGCCGACAATCCACCAGACTAGTCGCATGATGACTCAGTGATTCCAGTTCCTCTTTGAAACCCATCAGGTCCTGAATGACCGTCTCAATTTGAGCCACCTTTTCCTCCATCAGGGAACGCACATGCATACAAGTCGGTTCACGCCGATCATGCAGTTGCAAGATTCCTTTGATTTCATCCAGGGAGAGTCCAAGGCGTTTGGCCTTCAGAATAAACCCCACTCTGACCACGTCTGGCCCGGCGTAGGCCCGATATCCGGAGCCGGTTCTTGGGGGATCCGGGATCAGGCCTTCCGCCTCATAAAACCTGATGGTTTTGGCCGACAGTCCGGTGGCTTTAGCCAGCTCACTAATTTTCACCAGCATCCTCCTTGGCTAACTAAATGATTGTAAACCTTCCATTCGAATGGAAGGTCAAGGGGGGGTTGGCCTCTTGGTGTCATGTGGAACTGCTGCAGGTCCCGGAATGCCGCCGATGGTGCGATCAACTGTCTGAGAACAGGATGTTGGTCCGATACGATGTTCGGGGCACCGGACTCTCAGATGGCTCTCACCGGTAAATTCAGCTAGTAAAGAAAACCCTTGTTTTCGTTACTCCTCGATGAATCGCATCGCCATACCTAAGTCACAGCGCAAGAGTTCCTTGCACTGGCAGTTGAGACGGGATCGGGATAGGCTGTCCCTGCTGCGCAGGGCAATACTTCCGATAGCTGCAAGTGCCACACCAATCCCCCACCTTTGGCGAGAAAGAATGGTCCGCTCGAAGTTGCTGTGCCAACCCGGTCACTTGCTCTTGCCCTTCCCGTACAGCCACCTCCCCTCCGGGGAAAGTGATTTTCCTCTCCTGCCTCAAGTAGTAATAGGTTAGGATATCGGAGGTATAGCCAGTGACCTCTTTCAACCCCAAGGAATAGACTTGGAGCTGCAAAGGGTCCACGGTTTCGGGGACCTCCCTGGTGAATTTGAAGTCCACCAGTTCCAGGCCCTCTTCCGTCTCCATCGCGCAATCCAACCGACCGGTTATCTCCACTCCATCCACCATTACGGCGAACTTCTGCTCCAGAGCCACCGCTTTCCCCAGCCGCGACCCTTCTCTCCAATGAAATGCCTCCAACACCCGACGTCCCTCTGCATACCGCTGCTCTTGCTTTTGGTTCTTGGGTGTTGGACAGGCAGCCGCGTAGATACGTAGCAGATTGTCCAAGCTGGAGTCTCGCCGAGCGTTGAAGAGGAACGCCTGGAGAGTCTGGTGGAGGACTAGAGACAGGTTGCGCCCTCCCATGGCCACCTCGGGCAGCTTTTCCCGGTAGCGGAGGCGGAAGCGCAGAGGGCACTTCCTGTAGGTATCCAGCTTAGTGAAGGTGAGTTTCATACTCTCCGCCTTTACCCTTCATGTTGCATTTCGAACATACCGATACAGCGTCGGCTTGGTAATACCCATCATCTGGCAGATCTCGTCAATGGGTTGCTTGCGTTCGCGGTGTGTTCTGGCGTTCGGTTCCTCCTTGGATAAGGTAGAG
>JAPULR010000233.1 GCA_027294635.1 Chloroflexota bacterium
GGCACTGAAGCGGCTTCTATGGCCCTTGCCTACGCCGCTTTGAAGGACGGCGACTACTTCCTCTTCCCATACTACCGAGACATGCCCCTCAAGCTAGTGATCGGCGTCACGCCTTTAGAAATCATGATAGGCCACTACGGAAAAGCTGGGGATACTTTCAGCGGCGGCCGGCAGTTCCTTCTTCAGGGCTCATCCGCAGAGCACCGAATGATCCACCTGTCCAACGTGGTGGGCTCCAACCTGACTCAGGCGGTAGGCTATGCCTTGGGCTGCAAGACCCTAGGCGAAAAAACGGTGGTGCTGGTTACCTTTGGGGACGGCGGCTCAAGCGAGGGTGAATGCCACGAAGCCATGAACTTCGCCGGCATTCACAAGCTTCCGGTGATATTCCTTTGCTATAACAACCGACTCGCAATTTCGGTTCCCCAAGAAAAGCAGATGGCCATTCAAGACCTGGCTGACAGGGCAGCTGGTTACGGTTTCCCGGGCTATGTGGTGGACGGAACCGACTCCTTGCGCATCTATCAAAGGATCCAGGAAGCAATCGAGCGCGCACGCGAGGAGTCAGGGGGACCAACTTTCCTTGAGCTCAAGGTAGAGCGTCTTAAGCCCCATACCTCCGACGACGACCACCGCAGATACCGCACTGCCGAGGACATTGAGGCGTCCATGGGACGTGACCCTTTGCTCAAACTATACGACTACGTCACCGAAGTTGGCATTCTCACCCAGGATGAGGATGAGAAAATCCAAGGGGAGGCCAGAAGGGAAGTCAATGAAGCCACAGACGCCGTGGAGAAGGCGCCGTGGCCCGATCCCTCAACCCTCCTCGACCATTTGTACGCTCCTTAGAGGAAGACCTAATGACCGTCAAGTCAATTATTGAAGCCATCAGGGAGGCCATGCACGAAGAGATGGCCGCCGACACTCGAGTCATGGTGCTGGGGGAGGATGTGGGCACAAGAGGCGGGGTGTTCCTGGCCACCCAGGGTTTTATAGATGATTTTGGTGAGAACCGAGTCATAGACACCCCCCTGGGAGAATCCTCTATTGCTGGAGTAGCCCTGGGATTGGCATTCAAAGGGCTGCGACCCATCGCCGAAATCCAGTTCTCCGACTTCTGGTGGTATGCCGCCAATCAGATACTGGGCGAAGCCTCCCGGGTCTCCTATGGTACCAATGGGAACTTGTCCGCCCCCCTGGTGGTCCGCATTCCCTATGGCGGTGGCGTCAGGGGAGGACTGTTCCACTCCCAGAACATTGAGAGCTATCTCTACAACACGCCGGGCCTCAAGGTGATCGCTCCGTCGAATCCCTACGACGCCAAGGGGCTGCTTAAATCCGCCATTCGGGACAACAACCCGGTAATCTTCCTTGAGCATAAGAAAATCTATCGAGCCGTTCGGGGAGAGGTTCCAGAAGACGACTACACCATCCCCATAGGCGTAGCCGACGTGAAACGGCAGGGCGACGATATAACCCTTATTGGTTACGGATTGGTCCTCCACTACGGCCTGGAAGCCGCCGCTAACCTGGAAGACGAAGGGGTGAGCGTTGAGGTCGTAGACCTGCGTACCCTCAGACCCCTTGATAAAGATACCATCCTGTCATCGGTTAAAAAGACCAGCAAGGTTCTCATAATTCACGAGGCCAACACTACCGGCGGTGTCGGCGCGGAGGTCTCAGCCATCATCTCCGAGAGCGCCTTTGAGTACCTCGACGCCCCCATTAGCCGTCTCTGCGGCCCTGACATCCCTACCATGCCCTTTGCTCCTACCCTTGAGGACGCATATATGCTGAACACCGAAAAGATTACAGTCGCCCTTCGAGAGTTGGCAGCATACTAGAGAGTGACGCAATGCCCATCGTTTCTATAGAGCTTCCACATGTCGGCGAGTCCGTTGTCGAAGGCATTATCGACAGGTGGCTGAAAAAGCCCGGCGACAGGATAAAAAGGTACGACTCGCTGGTGGAGGTGGTCACCGACAAGGTCAACATGGAGGTGCCCTCACCCTTTGACGGCGTCTTGACCCGTATCCTCGCTGAGGAGGGGGCTACCATACCCATGGGGGCCGTTATCGCCGAAATGGAGACCGACGACCCGGCGGCAGTGGCTCAGATATCCAAGGCCCCGGAAGAGAAGGTGGCGGGCACCGTGGGCGTTCTGGTGGAAAGCAATACCAACCTTGGCCCTACTGGGGCTGCGGTGGCCGAAGAACCTCCCGCTAAACCTGTGTCAACAGCCCGCGGCGCGTTCTACTCTCCGGTGGTTATGAAGGTGGCCCAGGAGCATAACGTTGACCTGTCCCAGGTAACCGGCACCGGAATCAATGGCCGCGTGACCAAAAAGGACGTCCTTAGCTATATCGAGTCCGGGGCAAAAACGTCGGCGCCGACAGCGCCTAGACCTGCCACGGAGGATGACGAAGAGGTAGTTGAACTCAAACCCGTCCGGCGCATGATTGCCCAACACATGGTCCAGAGCGCATCCCAGATTCCCCACGTCTGGGCCATGGTTGAAGTGGACGTTACCAATCTAGTCAGCCTCCGCCAATCCGTACGTGAGGAGTTCCAAAAGCGGGAGGGGCAGGATATCACGGCGCTGCCCTTTGTAATAAAGGCGGTGGTAGATTCCTTGAAGGAGAATCCCTCCCTCAACTCCACCTGGCGAGATGGCAAGCTGGTGCTGAAGAAGCGAATACACATAGGTGTGGCCGTATCAGCGCCCGATGGCTTGGTGGTGCCCGTCATCCACGATGCCGACACCCTGACCATTGCTGGCATCAACGGGCTCCTTCGCGACATGGCGGAGCGGGCGCGCCAGGGAAAGTTAAACCTGGACGATGTGCAAGGCGGAACCTTCACGGTTAACAACACCGGAGCCCTGGGAACTTTACTCACTCAACCCATCATAAACTATCCCCAGGCGGGAATCCTGACCACCGAGTCCGTTCAGAAGCGTCCAGTAGTTATTAACGATGCTATAGCCATCCGCTCCATGATGAACATCTGCCTGTCCTTCGACCATCGCATCCTGGATGGCTTTGAGGCCGCCACTTTCCTCCAGTCGGTTAAGGGCAGACTAGAAAACGTGGGCCCCGACACCCCCATATACTAGGTCTCAGTGGACACCTGCCATATCCTGAAACCGGGCCTTGTAGACTATTTGCAGGCCTGGGAGTTGCAAAAAAACCTGGTCCAACAGGTGGCCGCGGGTCACCGTTCAGACACTCTTTTATTGCTTGAGCACCCCCACGTCTACACCATTGGACGCCGTTGCAGCCGGGAGCACATCCTCCTGAGCCCACGGCGGCTCGATAGCATGGGCGTGCCGGTATATGACGTTGACCGGGGTGGTGAAGTGACTTACCACGGTCCAGGACAGCTGGTGGCCTATCCCATAGTCAACCTAAGGGACTGGGGTGGCCCGCTGGAGTACGTCCGGACCCTGGAGCAGGTGATGCTCAAGACCCTGGCCGATTACGGTATCACGGCGGGCCTCATTGAAGGCTTGACTGGCGTTTGGGTGGACCAGGGAAAGATTGGAGCTATCGGGGTAAAAATCAGCCGTGGAGTATCCTACCACGGCCTAGCCCTCAACGTGAACACCAACCTGGACTTCTACCGCCATATCGTACCCTGCGGTGCAGCTGATAAGGGCGTCACGTCTATGAAGAAGCTACTGGGAGAGTCCATAGAGCTGGACACGGTGGCCTATACCTTACAGTACCATTTTGGGCGGCTGATGGGTTTCCGCATGGCGGAGGATGACACTTCCCTGTTGGAACTGATGGCCACCCTAGAACCATCCCCCCGGTAACAGAGCGTCGTCCGGGAGCCTGAAACTTCCCTACTTTACTACGGTCTCCACGGTGGTATCCGGGGTCGCCACGGCGACCGAACCGTAGAGGGGTCAACGACCCTTGTACGTCTCCACCAGGTCCTGCGCCTGGCCCTCATCCACGCCTGTAAGCTCAAATCGCATGTGGACTTGGTCATACACCGAGTAGACCTCGTGCACCGCCTCGGTATCCCGGGTGCCATCCAGGGACACATCAACCCACTTGAGGGGATACTCCCTTTCCCTGGCCAGGCGCTCTAGCATCAGCACGGCACAGGCCGTAATTCCTGAGAAGAAAGCCTCCCCCGCGGTGATGGCCTCGTTGGGACCTCCTACATAGTCCGGGTCGTCCACCACGAAGTGGTTGGTCCGGGCGCTGGTTATGGAGCGCCCCTGGGTTCCCGTACTGTACGAACGGACCGATACCGACTGAAAACGATCGCTCATGACCTATCCATCCTTTGTTAGGTAACGATCTTCGGAATTACCTCGCCCAGGACCCATCCTATACCCGCCGCTGCGGCACCAATGGTCAATATCTCCAATCCCTGCAATATGGGGGACCTTTGCACCAGCCG
>JAPULR010000234.1 GCA_027294635.1 Chloroflexota bacterium
GAGATAGGCCACTGTTCCGAAAGGGATGGGAAGGCATGGGCCGGCGATGATTCGTGAGCCAGGAAACCTGCCTGGGGCTCGGAACTCTACTCTGCGGTTTACAGTAGTAGGTCCCCGGCAGGCAGACGCGATCGAGTAATCGCGTCATGTAGTCGTAACAGCTATACCTCAACCCCGGACAGAGTGGAGTCCGGGGTTATTTTTTTCCCACCATCACACCATCAAGAATAGCCAACCGGGAGGGCTCAGTGTGACCAAGATAAGGGCCATGTCCCAAACGCTGGCCAGCGACAATGCCACCCATCCGTTGGTTGAGAGTATGCGCCACGCTGCGGCATTAAACCCACTTTTTTATCTTCCGATACGGGAGCCCGGACAGGACTGCTGGATCGACGCGACCGACTTGTTCCCCAGCGACCGGGAGCGGCTGTATGCCCTGGTCATGGCCTACGGTAAAAGCACTTGGGGGACAACCAATCCTCATGCTGCCGGTTCCGCTTTCATCATTGCGTACCTCAGTCGCCTAATCGGGCCAGTAATTGCCCAGTACGTGATAGCCCGCCGGGTTCCGCAAGTTTCTCTGAACAACATTGCGTTTCACCAGGTTGGAGATATGGTCGATGCCACGGCGCTAAACTCACCAAGCTTCGCCGCGCTATTGAATGATCCTGCAGCCGGGCATCCCGACGCGGAATTAGTGTCTGACAACGCTGCTCTCCATTCAAAGCTGAAAGAATGGCTGTTCGATTCCAACCTTAAGGAAGTAATTGATGCACTTCATCAACAGGTAAGGGCCAGCATCAAAGTCTCGTGGAACGACGTTGCCGACTCGTGCGCTCTGGGGTTTAGCCGACTCTATGACGTGGTGAAAGAGCCCGATAGGGTTGTGAGGGATGCCGGGTCCTTTTTTGGAGATGCATCGTCCCCGGTGTACCGGCAGGTGGCTATAGAGGTATTTTTTCACCAGGGGAAGCAAGGTTTCTTTTCTCGGCGCGTCGGTTGCTGTCTCGAGTGGCGGGAGTCGAAGAAATACTGCTCCAATTGCATTCTACTGTCCCGCGAGGAACAGGACGAGAAGTTCCGAAAGAGGCTGGAGGCCCGACGGTAAATTGGCAACTCCAATGCTAGACCCGCATTTTATAGAAATTTCTCTCTCCTCGGCGAGGGCGTTCGGTCAGCGCCATTGTGGTTGTGCCGTCTCTCCTGGGCCTAACCAGGGTGGCGATTCGGCCGGCGCCCTCGTAAATCTTATCCGCTAGAGAGAGTCGGATGCCCAACTCAGATCATTGCACCGTTTGTGACGACCACTGCATGGTCGAGTGCGGCAATTGCCAATCACGAGGCTATCTCTTAAGGAATGCGGGGGAAACCATCGGCAGCGGGGACGACATCGTGATATGCGCTCAGTGCAATGGAACCGGGACAGAGCCCTGTCCAACCTGTAGCCGTACCTCTCGGCCCGATGGATAACAACTCGCCGAAAGATCGGCTGAAGAAAAAGTTTGTTTGCCATTTTGCTGGGTCCAGTTGCCCGGTGAGAAGAAAGGAGGATACACATGGGTAAACCAATTTGGGTCTTCATCCTAATGATCTCGCTGCTGCTGGTTGTGGCCTGTGATACCGCCGCCCCAGAAGTGGTCGAGAAAGAGGTAATCAAGGAGGTGCTGGTAGAGAAGATAGTTGAGAAGGAAAAGCTGGTAGAGGTCATCAAAGAGGTGGAAAAGTTGGTGGTTGCCACGCCGACCGCCGCTCCGCCGCCGGGCTCCGTAAAAGGGCCTTCCGGGTCGGTGATCTCCGCTACCAGCGACATGGCGGAGATGGGCATGGACCCTTCGCTGGACAACACCGGAAACGTTAGACCCTTCACCAACGAGATGTATATCTATGCCATTGAGCAGGCTCCCAGTGGGGAGTTGATTGGCGGCGCAGCCACCAAGTGGGAGGTCAGCGACGACCACCTTAGCTGGATCTGGACCGTCCGCGAGGGAGTCAAGTTCCATAATGGGGAGACTATGACCGCGGAAGACTTCAGCTGGAGCTGGAACCGCGCCATATTGTCCCCCGAGGCGGAGACCGGCCAGTCCTTTGCCTACGGGCCGAATATCGAGTCCATCCGCGCCGAAGGGAACACGGTGGTGGTCCGCACCAAGCAGCCGGAAGCGCTGATGCCCATCTGGTGGGCGCCTGCTTGGACGGGCCCCACGGGCGCAATCCTGTCCCAGGTAGAGTTCGAGCGGACCGGGGTAGAGGGCATCCGTAACGGCGCCGTCGGAGCGGGCCCCTACAAGTTCGTCCAGCGCTCCCGGGGGGAGTTCGTCAAGCTGGAAGCCTTCGAAGACCATTACTGCTGTGTGCCCGGCTTCAAGGAGCTGACGGTGCTGGAGATCCCGGAAATCGCCACCCGGCTGGCCCTCCTGAAAACAGGAGGCGCCGACCTGGTAGAGGCCACACCCTCTGTCAAAAGGGATATTGAGGAGGCTGGCTTCCGGACCTACTCTGCCCTGGCGGCCCAAACCTCCACTATGTTTTTCATGTACCAGAACATACCGCAAAGCCCCTTCTACGATCAAAGGGTCCGAGAGGCCATCAACCTCGCCATCGATAGGGAATCAATAGCTGAGCGTATCTACGCCGGCGAGGCCTCCGCCAACACCAGCTACCCCTCTGGCCCCGGTACCTTCGGCTTCGCCGCCGACCTGGAACCCTATCCCTATGATCTGGACCGCGCCAAGCAGCTGATGAAAGACGCGGGCTACGAGAAGGGCTTCAAGGTGCGCATCGTGACCTACTTGTTCGATGCCGACTTCCCCGATATGCCGACCCTTTCTCAGGCATTGTTGGGCTACCTGCAAGACCTGGGTATAGAAGGCAACGTCCAGGTAATGGAGTATAGTGCCGTGAAGGGTGAGATGGTCAGCGTGGTGGAGGCCGCCTGTGGTAAGGACCAGCCCTTGTGGTGTACCGGGGTGGAGGCCAATCCGGAGGTGGCGGCCCAGGAGCCCTATACTCTGATTCTTCGAGGCACCGACGCCCGGTTCATGTGGCTGTCGAACCTCCTGTCTTACAACCACCCCAACGGCAGGCGGCCGATCATCCAGCTCGACCATGTGGCCGCGGCGATAGATGGGATTTACGCCGAGTTCGACCTGGACAAACAGCGGGCCCTGGCTGAGGACTACAACCGGTTGATGCACCGGGAGTACCGCCAGACACCCCTGCTCTACGGCAACGCCGTGTTCGGAATCTCGGACAAGATAGCCAGCTGGCAACCGATTTCCGGCAGGACCTATCCCCATAACCACTGGAGCCTTTTGCCGGCCAAGTAGACCGGTTAAACCGAGGCGTTATAAGCATGCTGGTTGGGGTAGTACAACCAGCCCCAACCAGCATGCCCTAGCTAATGCCGGGAGAGATAGCAGTGGGTCGCTTTATCGTCAACCGAATTTTTCAGAGCATCTTCAACCTTTTCACGCCAATAGCCTTCGGAGCTATGAAATGCTGGACTGGGAAATCCATCAAATCTTGGGTGCCGGTCCCTTCAGTAGCGAGGAGATGGAATTCTGGGCCCATCGGGCCAACCCTGAGACGCACTAAGCCGACCCGACCTGGAGAAGCTCAATCTTGTCCTCTGGAGACAAGCCTAGCCCCTTTTTTATGCCCTCCAACGCACGTCTATAACGTCGAATCTTGAGGAAATCACGCAGTC
>JAPULR010000235.1 GCA_027294635.1 Chloroflexota bacterium
GGGAAGGCAACCCCGTCGTCGCTTCGCTAATAGGAAGCCTAGGCCTGGAAACAGGCCTTGTTGTGAAAGTATTACTTGCCACTGCGGCTGGCAGCTTGCTTTACTGGCGTAAGCGGATAACCTTGCTGACTATATTAACGATAGGATTGGTGATTGTTTCTCTTAGTAATGCTTTCTGGAGATTCTTTTAGCATCAAGTGCAACTCACTTTCCCCGATTACTTATGACAACCGATCGTATTAAGTTGCCAGAACAACAGCGACACCGAGGAAACCACCGTTGGGGAGGGTGAAGAGGGAGAAGACGACGGTGACGGTGAGAAGAGGAAGGGTTTCGTCGGTCAGGTCCAGGGGGAGCCTGGAGACTCCGTGACCATTATCCAACAGGGCAAGGGAACCGAAATAACCATAATCCTGCCCGGAACTTACGAACTTAAGACCCCCGGCGGACCTCGGGCCGGCACCTTTGAAGACGGAGCACGTGTAGTCATACTGGCGAGAAGGGTCGGTGAGGATTGGGTAGCCATACGAGTGCTGGTAAAGCCTGTCAAGAAGCCACATCCCCTCCTTGGAGTTGTGGTAGGAATCGAGGGGTCCCAGATTACCATCTTGCGACATAATGGAAAGACTGAGACCGTAGAGCTGCCTCCCGGCACCGAACTGCCCCAGGAAGGGGACCTGATTACCATCTTCTCAGGGCCCTCTTCCAAAGCTAAGGGCCTGGTGCGAGCTGAGGAAGTGCGACAACGTCTTCAAAATCACCTTGGAGAAGCCACCGGTGACGACGGGGATGAAGCCGATGGCCAAGACCTTCAGGCCCAAAGTAAGCGATTCGAGAAATTGAGCCAGCTTCTGGAAAACCACCAGAATCGGCATATAGAGCGGTTGGAGTCCGCCCTAACACAGGCTTCGGAGAAGGCTCAGGCAGCCATCCAGAGAGCTAAAGATAAAGCCACTAATGGCCAACAAAGGGCCCATGATGCCATCGAAAAAGCCAGAGATAAGGTCAATAAAGCCAAGGGCTTACTTCGCGGACAGTCAGGGAGCTCTGAAGAGGGAGGCGATGATTCGGGCCCTGGCAGAGGGCAGGGCTCTAACCGTGGGCGTGGCCAGGGTAACTAGAGCTAACCTTTTGGCACCCAGATTCTGGTCTTAAGCGCTCTGGGTCCACATAGGAGCTCACAGAAGGAAAAATCTAAAACAGGTAAAAGATCCTCCAGAGCCCCGGGAATCCCGGGGCTCTTGTCTATCCTCCGCCGAGGGTTACCTTCTCTCACTGCGCTTTAACCCCGCTCCCTTCCCTCGCTAGCCAAGGCGCCCATCATCACAGCTGTCCCTTTGCTGACTAAAGCCGCGGCGACCGTGAGCTCTTACCGTGTCCCGTTCAAGTAAGTCGCCATTTCCATTAGATTCGACCAAGCACAAACTCAGACCTTCCAACTTCTTACTGGCGATTCCCACCACAATTTTTGGTACTTTGGTACCTGATGGCTATTTCGCCACGAGAATACAATCGGGTAAATAAAACAAAGAACCGATAAAGCATGAGTGATCGGCTCGTGGCTGGCTTCGCAGTCAGCGTATCAGTTACTACTTTTATAAATTCTGTGGGAACCAGCCCTTACGCAGTTGAATTTGCGCAAAAGGCACTGACTTGAACACCAAAGAAAGGTTGGTTTGAGGGGGAAAGTGGCTACCAGAAAAACCGCGGGATCAAAGGGTAGAGGCGGCAAGTCTACTCTCACACGGCTTCAGTCCCACTTCCTGAGACGGATGGAGTGGTACCTCGACGTCAGGGAGCGGTGTAATTTGGACCCGAATTGTGAGGACTGGATGATACTGGCCGTGGAGTCGGCGATCTACTCCACGTACAGGGACTGCGAAGAACAGGAGATCGGGGAAAAGGCGGAAATCTTGTTGTATGTAGACCACTAAACAGGCACTAGGTAAGGCACTACGTCTAGCTGATATCGAACAGTTTGGCACAGTGCCCCGGCTATCAGAGCCTTCTCCCTTGCCGGCACTCCCTGTAGGACCCTCTCGACTATTCCCCTTGATCTGGGAAAGGTGGACTCTGCATGGGGATAGTCGGAGCCCCACATTAGAGTCTCAACGCCCAAGTATCCCCTCATCTGAATGCCCAGCCCGTCCTCCTGAAAGCTGCCGAGCATATTACGGCGATAGAAATCGCTGGGGACCATGTCATCCTCAAACTTTTTTCCTCCGAATCCTTCAGGGCGCCGAATCTCGTTGTACGCCAGGTCCATTCGATACAGCAGGTAGGAAGCTCAGGAGGTTTCGTACTCCACTATGCCGACCTTGACGTCGCCGTCGGCTTATCAATGGCCCCTCGTGCCCCGCTCAACCCCTTTTAGCTCCTAGCTTCTTAGCGATGCCGCTCCCATATCTAATGGCAGGGATCTAACATAATAAAATAGAGTGGTTTAATCTTAAGATATCAAGAGCAGGTAGCCGAATGGGGGAGCTTTCCGGATGCAGTTAACCGTTGGACAAAAAGCCACGCGCACCAAAACCGTTACCAAGGACGACGTTAAGGTTTTTGCCGACCTGACCGGCGATTTTAATCCCCTCCATTTTGACGAGTCCTTTGCCGCTAAGACCAGGTTCAAGCGCCTCATCGTACAGGGAGGCTTGACCACAGGGCTCCTTCACGCCCTGGTCGCCATGGATATGCCCGGCCCCGGGACGGTATTTCTGAGCCAAAACTGGAATTTCACCGCGCCCGTTTTCATCGGGGACACCATAACTGCGGAGGCGGAAGTACTGGAGCTTCACGAGTCCAAGCCTGTTTCCAAGCTCAAAGTCACCGTGACCCGCCAGTCTGGGGAGGCAGTCCTTGAGGGAGAGGCGTGGTGCTACACCTTCTCTCCAGAGGATTAGCCGAAAGTCTGTTGCACTCCCCCACATAAACCCCCATTTAAGACCAAGACAGTAAGTTTCCGAGATAGGCAGTAATTTCGGAGTCCTTTGAGATTCAAAAGGACCCAAGAAATGTAGCGACTCAAGAAGGCATGGAGACCCAGTTCGCGCTTTTGATAGACCTTCGAGACAACCTTTCAGAGACCCACAACGCGGTGAAACAGCTCCGTAACATTAGGCGACAAGTAGACGTTGGTGAAGGGCACAGAGGGACAACCTGCCCAGCAGCCCATCGCGCCGCCAAACTCACACAACAGTTGTTGGCCGTTTCACGCCGGCATATGACGGAACCAAAGACCGTAAACTTAGCCGTCAACGCTCTAGCAGGGAGAGCTGAATGGAACGCTGAAAGTTGGTAACACTTACCCCGATAAGCCGAAACTTACGGCCAGGGGACAGTTCGGCGCTTAACAACTCATAAGCCGCTTCAAATATCTGTTGCTGGTCGTCTATTGCCACCGGAAAAGTGCTCTGGCGAGTGAAGGTGGTGAAGTCGGACAGGCGAAGCTTGAGCGTAACCGTTCTGCCCCTTAGAGACTCCTTCCTCAGTCGAGCCGCGACGCTCTCAGACAGACGTGTCAACTCTTCAACCAGACGGGCCTCCTCCGCAACGTCGCGGGCCAGGGTCGTCTCTGCGCTGACCGACTTGGTTTCTCGGTGGGGCTCCACCGGACTGCTGTCTGTACCGGTGGCTCGCTGCTTGAGATCGGGACCACGCCGCCCCAGGATTTTACCCAGCCAAGCCTGGTCCGCGCTGGCGAGGGCTCCCAGCGTGGAAATACCGTTGCTCTTGAGCAGCCCGGCGGTCTTCGGCCCAACGCCTGAGAGCATCTCCACACCCAGTGGAGCCAGGAAGGATTCCTCTTCCCCAGGCGCTATTAACAGAAGGCCATCGGGCTTTGCTATTTGCGATGCGATCTTGGCCACGGTTTTGGAGATGCCTCCCCCGATGGTGACCGCCAGCTTGGTGTCTATCTTGACTTTTACCCGAAGGCGCTGGGCTATATCAGTCGCTTGGTCCATTGAGGGTTGCTCTCCAAGATCCAGGTAGGCCTCGTCCAAGGACAGAGGCTCGATGGTCTGAGTAACGGTTCTGAAGATGCTCATAACCCGTTCGGATACCTGGCGATACCGGTCGAATCGTGGAGAGATGCGGACCAGGTGCGGGCACAGTCTCACAGCGGTGCGCATGGGCATGGCCGACCGGATGCCAAAATTCCGGGCCTCGTAGGAAGAGGCGGCAACCACTCCCCTCGACTCGGGGGAGCCTCCCACCACTACCGGTTTGCCCCGGAGCGAGGGATCATCGGTCTGTTCCACGGAGGCGTAGAAGGCGTCAAGGTCGGCGTGCAACACAAAGGGAAAAGGAGCACCCTTCATAGGACCATTTTACCTGATGTCAGACCTGGGGACAGCCCTAGGTCCCCTGCATTGCAGCGGTAACTACGAGGTTATGTGGACAAGCAATAGCTATCCTTTGTAGAATTCGCCAGTCAGAGCATCTAGATAGGAGGCGAAGGTCATGTACAACAAACCAATGTTGAGTCTCAGTCAGTGTCAAGCCGCCATTGACGCGATGATTGCCGATTTCAACAAGGACCCCAACCGTCGCACTGTAGATATGGCTATCGTTGATGATATAGGCAATCTCCTGGCCTATGCTCGGATGGACGGATGCCACCGACCCACTTTTGCTCTTCGGAAGGCCTACACCTCCGCGGTACGACGGATGGATACAGTAGCCTTCGCCGATCAGCTGAAGACCCAGGGCCGTAGTTTGGCCGACTTTAATGACCCTCAACTGATCGCTCTCCAGGGTGGTCTAGCCATAGAAACAGGTGACGGAAGACTACTTGGCGGTATTGGCGTTGGGGGGCTTCCATCAGGAAAGGCTGACGAGGACATCGCACGGGCGGGCCTAAACGCCCTGGGGAAGCTATAGAGTAAGAAGGGAGCGGCTCGATTCCTTTCTACAGGGGGCAGCCCCACAGTCCACCACTCTAAAGGCCTATCTCAAAGACGAGGTCGTACTTTCCTTTGAAATCCACCCTGGTAGGCTTTTCATCCGACCCCAGGTCACTGTAGGTGAGCCCATAACTTTCCTGGTAGTCTACTATCTGGGTGGGGTTGGGGTTGGAGTTCATGATGACGAAGGTTGCTCCAGGGGGCGCGAGGATGTATCTGTTAAGGGAGTGCCATGTGCCCCTTTTTAGAGCGTATCCTTTAGCGGGGTCTATCAGGAAGGCGCGTACGTCCGCGGGGTCTGGTGCTGCCATGGGGTCATCTATATCGGTGGGTGCGGCCACGGCTACCACGGCGGGGGAGCCAGCCAACTGAACAAAGCTTTGGGTAACGGCAAAGTGCCGCTCTAGCTGGTTGAACGTCAGCCCCTCGTATGGCTGCCAAATAACTCCAAGGGTGCCCTGCCCGTCCGCCTCAAATGCAATGGGGGAGATCACCCTATGGTCGGAAGGTCGCTCCTTCGGGTCTATGAGCTCCCCAAAGGGCTTGAAGGACTCCTCCGTCATCGGCTCGATTTTAAGCCTGTGGACCCTGGGCATACCGTTCTCCCTTCTTACTAAACTGGGGCATTATAACAAGCCACTGGTGCTTCACAGACCTCTGTAGGCATCCATGCTTCGGCCAGATAAATCGGCGGGTGTATGGCTGGTAGCTACGCGTGATTATAGGATCCCACGCTATGCCCTGCCAACCCTATTACAAGCACTTCCCTAATGGCCGGGTCAGAGACATGACGTACAAGTATGGCCGTGGAGACATGGTAAGAGTAGCCTCAGGTACCTTTAAACGGTAGTTAGTTGAGGCAAGTAGCGCAGTCTTCCCAAGAAGCTATGACTACCCTGACGAGAGGGCTCCCTGTTAGTCGACTCTGAAGGAATTGATTATCTTGTCGCAGGTATCTGCGTAGGCGTCATACTGCTCCGATAACGCTGAGCAGCGCAACATATACCAATCGCCCTTCGCATTAAGCACAACAAACCGCTGCTTCTGGCCTGCGTCTGTAAACCCACCCCCCAATGGCCAGTTAACGACCCACTCGTGTGCGTCCACCCCATTCACCGTCGTGTCCGTGTCACTCGCCGGAACCCCCAGCGGCTCGTACACTCCACTCAAAATGTCCACCAATGATGCCAGACTCATATCACCGTAAGGCGGGACCATTATCACGATGTTCTCCTGAAAATCATCCTCGGTGGAGTCCCTAAACCCGGTGTAGAATTCGATTTCCCCCGATATGCCTTCAGAGGAATACTGCTCCCAACCCTCCGGGTACCAGAAGCGAAACCCTTGCTCCTCGTTTTGATAAGCAGCCTATCCTTCCGGGGGCTCTTCCCGCAAAACCCCGCCAGGTGAAGGCGTCGGCGTCGCGGTGGGTGAAGGCGTCGGCGTGGGTGTTGGAGTGGAGGTCAGTGTGGGTGTCGGCGACGAAGTACATGCAAGAATTCCTAGGCTGGTGATTACTGCAATCAGCACTATTATTAACCTCGTCCGCACCCTCCGTATCCCAAATTCTCACAGGCCTGGTACACTTCTTCTATCGTCTCCAGAAGCTCACCATCCAGAGCAATCATCCGAATGTTGTTGTGGCTGGTGTTGCTATCCTAAACTTCTTCAAAAGGTCGGGCCAGGATTAGCAGGGTAAGCCCCACCCTAAGGTAAGTGTGATGTCTTCGTTTAAACGGGCGGTCCTGGTGTGCCTCCTTGGGAATGGTGAGCTACTCTGGGCGCTCTCCCCAGCCTAAGGAAGGGTCTTACATTTTTCAACTATCGCATCCCAAAAGTATTCCGACAGGGTAAGGCTGGCAGCAAAACTACCGTTAGCTGGAAAAAGTGAGATTAATATTTCCTTATGTCCCTCTTCTGTAATTTCATAAGAAATGCCCAAGGTGTTGTTATCGTCATCAATGGCCAACAGGATTTCATTTTCATCGGTGTGCCCAAGGTCCTCTATTTCGAACATTCTACACTTCCTATTTCGGTTGGTTCAACGCAATTCATCTCGGAGAAACCTAAACGATATACCCAGCCGTCCGATGATAACCTAATTGAGACTCGCCAGCTAAAACCACTATTCGATATATCGCACCACTAGTCAAATAGTGTGCCATCTCCAGGTATCAGCACGGGTCATTTCTTAGGGGCCGGTTATGCTAGCTGGTTAGAGAGCAGATTTGGATGGGGACTATACCATACAACATGCCTGAGGATGGCGTTTGTGGCGGACAAGGTTGGAGTGGGCTAAAATTGGAGATTCTGAGGCCAACCACCCCGCCATGCTTCCAGCCCAGGGTTTCTACTTACGGCAATTAAGTGCCGAGGGGTTGTTCTGCATGCGTGGCGCCGAGCGGTCCCGATACACGATTCCACCGAACTGTTGGAGGCATATTGCCAAGGAAATTTAAGTGGTCTCCCATAAAAGCAGGTGCAGCTATTATCGGGGGCGGCGTCCTACTCACGATAGTCATACTTGGCATCCTGTTAATTCTTGCCATCTTTAAGTTGAGAGACATCGTCAACTGACGCTCGGCACCCTCGACAACCTGACTCCAATACCGCGGGGTTGTCTTCCAGAAGAGGATTACCCTGATCAGAGCGCTCCCGCCTGACAGGTACAGCTAGAAGACGGGAAGTGGGTCACGCTGAGGAGTACTACGCACTCAAGAACTATGGGGCGGTAAAATACGGAGAGTACCGTGGCGAGTACGAGCCCTACACTCAAGCGGAGGGTGGATTCATCGACTCGGTGACCGCCAAGGCTCGCTTGGAACTTCAATCACGGTGACGAGAGTGCAACCAAGGTGTAAGAGCAGCCTCGCATGCCTTAGACCTCCAGCGTCATGACCCTTCTGAGGTAGACGTACTCAGAGTTTATCGCGTCGTGAACGAAAGGTGGTCTCTGAGCGCGGCGCTCGCATGAGGGCGGCATCGGTACTTCAAACGTTCGAAGTGGCGACCCGGATCGGATTCGAACCGACGATCTCCGCCTTGACAGGGCGTGGCCACTGATGTTGTTCTGTACCGTTGAGTATGATTTTAGAACAGCCCGTCCAGCAATTAACAGCGGGTCTGTGCCTGGCGTGCTAGCCTGTGCTGACCTGTTATGTTCAGTGGATTAGCAAAAGGATTAGCAGAATCCTTCTGGTTGCGGTGACTACATCATTAGTACTTAGGGAAAAGCGAGTAGGGGGGGCAATAACAATGGTGATGAT
>JAPULR010000236.1 GCA_027294635.1 Chloroflexota bacterium
CTGCCGACATACTACCTAGGACCGGGAAAGACACACAAGCGGCCTGTGAGTCGCTACCTGGCGCTCCTTAGCTTCGCCGTCGAATCCCCTAATATGTAGCAACCAATGTAGCAACCCCTACGAACAGCAGGACACAAGAACGAACAGGAACCTAGTATTTGAGCCGTGTTTCATGCCTCACAAGAACATCAAGATACGCCAACGCACGCACCATTCTGGATTAGAGGTCTAGCGGTATAATGGTTACGTATGAACATACAGGTTCACAACAGCGCCGAGCACTCGTATCAATAAGCAGGCTTGTTCATCCTAATAGCTATGGATAAGAAAAGCCGGTGGCTAACTAAACCCTTCTCAGCCCTGCTAGCGGCCACCCTTCTAGTGGGTCTGTTTCTGGGCGGTAGCCTTACGGCTGCGGCTTCCGGGGAGAGCCTTGAAGTAGTTTCCCAGGATACGCAAGTCCGGTTCTCGGAAGGCGTCACTTTCAGTGTGGCTGTGGAGGGTGATGTCGATATAGTGGAGGTGAAGCTCAGCTACCGCAATGCCAACGGCGGTCCCTGGAGCTACACCTACCTGGACCTGGACCCCTCTCCCAGGGTAGAGACCACCTTCACCCTGGATACGTCCGGTGGAACCTACGTTCCCCCAGGCGCGGCGGTGGAGTATTTTTACACCATTCGTGATGCCGAGGGCAACGTTAAAAAGACCGATCCGCAGACCTTAATCTATACCGATACCCGTTTCGAGTGGCAATCCACCACTATTGGCCCTCTTATCCTTCTGTGGCATGACCAGCCCCGGCGGCGGGTGCAGGCCCTTGAGGAAACGTTGCGGGAGTCTATTGGGCGTGTGGAAGACCTGCTTCAGATCAGGCTAGAGCAGCCGATGCGTGGCGTTATTTACAACACCAGGGATGAGGCTTCTGAGGCCTTCCCCAATCTGAGCACTACTATAGATGAGGAGCAGATTTTCCACGGCTTTGCCTTCTCCGACTGGAACCTGTTCACCGGAGTGGGCTTGAGTGCCGACCTGATAACCCACGAGACAACCCACCTATTGCTGCACCAGGCCACAATTTCCGCCAGACCCGGCATTCCATCATGGCTCAACGAGGGGTTCGCCAGCTACGTGGAGCCGGGCTCCCGCCCCGCATCGCCGGAATCCCTGGAGAGGCTCCAACCTCGGGAGATGCCCCTGCGCACCATGGGAGCCGTTCCCGGCAGATTATCGGACATAGGTTTCTTCTATCGTAAGTCTGAGAGCGTGGTGGCATACCTGCTGGAGACCTACGGCGAGGAGGAGTTCAGGGACTTCCTGGGTCGGCTAAATCAGGGTAAGCGTATCGACGATGCCCTCACCGCCACCTACGGATTTGATCAAAACGGCTTGGAGCGACAGTGGCTGGCCAGCCCTTTGGGGGAATCCCATGGTGAAGATAGCGAAGACGACGGCAACCTCTTTCTCCAGCTAGAGAGTGCCTTTCTTGGCGGTTTGGTGCTCCTGGTGGTCACCGTAGTTGCTGCGCGGTTCCTCTTTCGGAGGCTGGTAACCAGGCCTCGGCCCGACTTAGTTGACGATGACCCCGACGACTATTTCCGGTATCCAGACGACTACCCGCCAAACAATTAGGTCGAGGTGGCCTCCACGAGGGCGCTTCGGTCCAACTTTAACAGTCCCAGGAGGTTGTCGGTGGTGCGTTCAACCACCTCTTCCACGGGGATCCCTTGTAGCTCCGCCAGCTTCTCCGCCACCTGGGGAAGGTGGCAGGGCTCGGTCCAGTTGCGACGGTACTTCTTCCAGGGCTGGGGTGCGGAATCGGTCTCCAGGACTATCCGCTCCAGGGGGAGGTTTCTTGCCACCTCCTGCAGCTCTGGGAGGCGTAGCAATGGCTTGGCCAGGGAGATAAAGAACCCCAGGTCCATAGCCTCCTTGGCCGTGCTTTCATCTCCCTGAAAGTAGTGCGCGACGCCACCTACCTCGTCGGCCCTCTCCTCTCGAAGGATCCGAAGCACCTCAGGATAAGACTCGCGGGAATGAAAGATAACGGGTTTTCTCAGTTCCCGGGCCAGGCCGATCTGGCGTCGGAAGGCCTTGAACTGTACCTCCCGATCTGGGGAGGTCGGAAGAAAATCAAGGCCTATCTCACTGATGCAGACCACCTTGGGGTTTTCTTGAGTCAGTTCCTCTAGGGCTTGGTAGGTACCATCGTCCAGGGGCTCCGGTAGGTCCATGGGGTGGAGGCCCACTCCTGCGTAAAGGGCCCGGTATCGACTCGCCAGCTTCACGCAGGCACGAGAGGACTGGAGGGTGGTTCCGGCGCATATCATGAGTCCCACATCGGCAGCTGCAGCTCGCTGAAGGACCTCCGGGATTTCATCGGGAGGGAAGTGGTCCAGATGGGTATGAGAATCCGCTAGTTGGGGCACTTGATTCCTCTATGCAGCGTTTTTATCGTTAAATTATACTATCCATCGGCATGAGTAAGGGAGTAACCGCCACGGCTACACTCACGGGCACACTACCTGTCTTACAAATGGTTGCCCTGTACTAGCGGCGATGCCGACCCTGGGCCTTCAGACGCTACGGGGCGGGCTTTCCCTGGACCGAGAAGAGCAACACTGGTCTACAAGTGGGCAGATCCTATAGCCAATCCTAAGTGCGATGTCTCCCGTATAAAGGGAGAGAATGGACCTATGGCCTATTCCAGAGCTATCCTGCTTTTACTAATCATTTTACTGGCCTTGGCGGCGTGCTCATCTCCAGACCCTACGCTAACGACCACCCCTTCAGGGCCTGCTTCAACGCCAACGGCTTCCCCCACTCCCGTGGTCTCCACTCCCCCGGCAGGCGAGCCTGGCGGGAGTATCGTGGCCATCACAACCGCTGACATCACCCATCGAGATGTGCACCAGGATGTTTCCGTGACCCTGGCCAGCAGAGGCCCGGGGGTTGCTTATAGTCGCCTGCTCCGACTGAGGACGGGAGTTGACATAACACAGCCTAGCCTACTTTTGGAGTGTGACCTCTGTCAAAGCTGGGAGATGCTGGACCCTCTTACCTATCGGTTCCATCTGAGGGAGGGCGTCCGCTGGCAGGACATCCCTCCCGTTAACGGGCGAAAGCTTACCGCGGAGGACGTGGTCTTCAGCTATCAGCGGCAGCGCACCGAGGGCTGGGCCAATAGCTCCCTCTTGCTGGCTATGAACACCGTTGAAGCCGAGGATGACTTGACGCTCATGGTGACCCTGAAGTTCCCCGACACCGACTTCTTACTAGCCCTGGCTGATGGACGCACCAAGGTGGTAGCCAGGGAGGCGGCAGAAGCCCTGGGAGAGCTTAGAGAGGGACCTGTGGTGGGCACTGGACCCTGGATTTGGCTGCGAACTGAGAAGGGTGTCGGGTCTGAATTTGAGGCAAACCCCGACTACTTTGAGGAAGGGTTGCCCTTCGCTCGCCAGCTCTCATTTAAGGTCATTAAGGACCCTGACACCCGGGTTGCCGCCTTTCTTACGGGTTTGGTCGATGTTTACGACGTGCTGCCCCAGGAGTGGACTAAGCTCCAGGCCACCGGCGGGGAATACCAAACTGTTCTCTCCAAGGAAGGTGGCCTGGGTCTGGTTTTGGCCATGAATGTTAGCAGGCCGCCCTTTAATGATGAGGACATCAGGCGAGCCGTTTTTAAAGCCCTGGACCCCTGGGCGTACCTGAACGACGTCTGGGCTGGACAGGGGTTCGTCAGCTCGGGAGTGCCGGTGGTTGAGAGCTCCTGGCTGCTGAGCCGTCAAGAAGGAGAGGCATTCTTTGAAAACTCCACCGCGGCGGAAAGAATTCTTGACGACACAGAAACGGCCTTCGAGTTCGTCCTGGCCGATTTTGGTGACCTTTACCTGGAGGCAGGCATGCGAATCGAGCGGGAGCTGCGAGAGGTTGGATTCAATCCTAGTCTGAAGGTGTTGAACCCGGTGGAATACTCGGAACAGGTGTGGCAGAGGAAAGATTACCAGCTTTTCGTGGGTCCTGTGCCGCCCACCTCCAGTCCCAACAGCTACCTCTTCTCCACCCTGCACAGTGGCGGGCAGTGGAACCTCCTGGCGCACCGGGACTCCGCGTTGGATGAGCTGATAGAATCGCAGCAGGAGCTTTCCTTCAACAGCTCCGAGCGACGAGAGGCCTTCCAGGTTATCCAGCGCCGTCTCTTGGACCAGGCTTACATGTTCGGCCTAGGCGCCAACGGTACGCTGTGGGTCCTCCAAGACGGTGTCAGAGGGTTTTATCCCAACACCGCCCTGTCTGAATACTCCTACTGGGCCAAGACCTGGCTGGAAAGTTAGAAGGTTCCCTCTCGGTCTGAACTATTACCCGTGCACCTAGGGCATATCTTAACTCCCGTAGGCCCTTTAAAGCCATGCATGTCATTCTGAGTGAAGCGAAGAATCTAAAAATGGTACGCCAGCCCCGACCGTTATTGTTGGAATAGTGGGTCGCGTGAGCAGGATGAGATTCTTCGTCACCCCGAAAAATCGGTGCTCCTCAGAATGACAGTTGGTTCTTTCAGAGT
>JAPULR010000237.1 GCA_027294635.1 Chloroflexota bacterium
GAGCTGGGCCTGGACAGCATCTGGCTGGCTGAGCACCACTTCTCTCCCGAGCGATCGGTGTTATCGGCACCGCTGATGATAGCCAACGCCATCGCAAACCGCACCAAACGAATACGAATCGGGACGGCCGTAGAGGTGCTGCCGTTGGGCAACCCGATACGCTTGGCCGAGGAAGTAGCCACCCTGGACCACATCTGCCAGGGGCGCTTTGAGTTCGGTATCGGGCGGAGTGGCTCCCCCAAAGGCTACATCGGTTACAACATCCCCTACACGGAGAGTCGACCCCGGTTCTACGAGTCCCTGGAGATAATCCAAAAGGCCTGGACCCAGGAGAGTTTCTCTCATAAGGGAGAGTTCTACCAATACGACGACGTATGCGTGGTGCCAAAGCCACTCCAGAAGCCTCATCCGCCCATCCGGAACGCCGCCACCTCCGCCATCACCTTTTCCATCTCCGCCAAGATGGGCCTGCCCATCTTCATCGGTGTCAGGGGCAGGTCTGACCTTCTGAAAGAGCGGTTGGACATCTACCGTCAAGGGTGGAAAGAAGCGGGGCAGCAAGGGGACCCAGACATCTCCCTGCGAATACCCGTCTACATAGCGGAGACCATGGAGAAGGCCCAGGCAGAACCCAAGGCCAGCACCTTGAACTTTTTTAAGAACGTTGTCGCTAACCTGAACGAGCCGCTGCCAGGCCTCTCCGACGAGGAGAACCAGGAGCGGGTGGCCAGAGGGGAGCGGATGAAGAACATTACCTACGAAGAGATCCTACAGACCGATACTGTCTACGGAACGCCGGAGTTCGCAACGGAGCAGCTGCTGGAGCTGCAAGAGACCTTCGGGCTGAGCACGGTTATAGCCGAGGCGACTTTTGGCGGTCTGATTCCCCGGGACAGGCTGGAGAACTCCATCCGTCTATTTGCCGAGAAGGTGGCGCCCAAGCTGAAATAGCTAGAGTTGGTTGGTAACTTCGCGTGCCCGAAAAACCAAGCGTGTATACGCCTTCCCTACCCAGAACCCCATACATTATGTAAAGTTTTAGATTTTTCTAAAAAACTTACATGTTTTACAAGCGTCTTCTCGGCTGTCAGGGGCTATTCTGAATCAACGCTCCGTACCAGACGGAGGGTTAGGAGTACCCCGGGGGATGGATCTTCAGCTCAATGGTGTTCCCTTCTGGGTCCTTGATATAGAAGGACAGCCCATAGCCGTGGGCGCCCCAACGCCTGCCCGGCTCGCCGCTCACCTCCACACCCTTGGACTTCAGCTCTGTCGCTAACTGCTCCATATCGGTAGGCTCAATAATCAGGCAGAAATGGTCTACGTTGTTGGACTCGGTGGCCCTGGGCCTCTGGACTAGGTCTATGAGAGCATCGGGGGATATGCGCACCGAAGGAAAGGGCGCCTCGCCTCTTCTGAACTCTTCCACCCTCAGGGCTTCCAATCCCAGGGTTTCCTCATAAAACCGCAGCGTCGTGTCCAAATCCTCAACATTCAGGACTAGATGGTCAAAACCCTCGATTTTCATCACTCACCTCACACATACAACCAAGTTTTTAAATCAATTTTAGACTTTTCCCGATTTTTACTTGACAAAGGGATAACATTTGTGATTATGTTATCAGGTTCCACCAGTGTACCTGTCCAGTGGGGCTCAGTACAGCGGCGGTTAAGCCCTCTGGGTAACACATCGGTAATAGTCTCCGTGGGATGCTTCTGACCGCCGAGCTTGAATTGCGAGAAGCAAACAGTTATCGGACCCCACGGAGCCGGTAGTCAGGAAGAAGGTGAAGATGGGAACAGGGGAGGAGGAAAGGTTCAAAGCTACTATGGCTATTCATAGTCCGGTTTAATCCCATGGCCTACGGTTGACCTACATTGATAGACCCAGTGAGGGAGGAGGTGAAGACAGAACCATGATGACTACATCCATTAGGTTACTTACGGACGGTATAATCAAACGCGACGGTGGTTGTATGTTTGGGCACCTGCCCAAGACCACCTGGGAGAACCGCATAGTAACCGATAGAAAAAATCGTATGACCTTGAGCCTGAACTGTCTTTTAATTCAGTTGGGGGGCAAGAACATTATCGTCGACACCGGGGTGGGGTCCAAAGAGATGGACGGCCTTCGGGAAGAGTACGGCCTTGGTCCAAGCAGACTGACCAAGGGCCTCAAGAGCCTGGGAATATCCCCCAACCAGATAGACATCGTAATACTTACCCATCTTCATTTTGATCACTGCGGAGGCTGCACCAAGCTAGACCGTAGCGGCACATTAACGCCCACATTCCCCAAGGCCACGCACTTTGTGCAGCGGGAATGCTGGGAAGAGGCCATCAATCCCAGCGAAAGGTTCCGAGACGTCTACTTTGAGAACGACTTTCTTCCCATTGAAGAGTGGAACCAATTGGAGCTCATGGACGGCGACTATGAGATCTTGCCCGGCCTTTCGGTGATGATGACCAATGGACCCACTCGTGGCCACCAGATAGTTACGCTAAACCACGGTGGTGAACGGGTAGCCTTCATGGGCGACTTGGTTCCCACAGCTCATCACTTGGACCTGGCGTCCATTCCCGCCTTCGACCAGTTTCCCGAGGAGACCCTAGAGGTGAAGCGGGAGATGCTGAGTAGGGCCCAGAAAGAGGGCTGGCTGCTGATTTTCTCTCACGGCACAGATCGGAAGGCGGGCTATCTGGAAACCTACAACGGTGGGACCTATCTCAGGCCCATCGATCTCTAGACACCCCAACCTGACCCCCAAAGATTCCGGTAACAATAACGGCGTTCCCGATGTAACATCGGGAACGCCGTTATTTGACCGTTTTGATAACCAGTCTATACTACCTCGGAATAAATTACCCCCTCACGCTCCTCGGTCAACCTGGCCCAGGTAATCTCATTGGCTAGTGGTCTGGAGGTATTGACCCTGACCTTCAAGTAATTATCAGTGAGCCCCGAGTATACGCCGTCCTCGAACTCCTTTTCCCAAAGAACCGGACGGATCTCACCCAGGGAGCGGCGTCGGAAGACGGAGGCTTTTTCCTCGGCCAAGGTTAGCATCCTATCCATGCGCGCCCTCTTTACCGCCGGCTCCACCTGGGAGTCCATGTATGCCGCGCTGGTACCCGGTCGCACAGAGTAGGGAAAGACGTGCATACTGGCAAAGTCTACACTCTCACATAAACGAAAGGTCTCCTGATACTCCTCCTCTGTCTCACCGGGGAACCCCACCAGCACGTCGGCTGTTACGGCTGCATGAGGAATAGCCCCGTAAATCCTCTCAACCGTCTCCCTATATTGGTCCGCCGTGTAGCGCCGCCGCATTCGCTTAAGCACCGCGTTGCTTCCGCTCTGGAGAGGCATGTGAAAGTGCGGGCACAGACGAGGGTCCTTCCAAAGATTCAAGAGGTCGGGCGTGATCTCCTGGGGCTGCAGGGAAGAGACTCGCAGGCGCTCAACATTACCGTGCTCCAGGACCAGCTCGATGAGGGACCTTAGGTCCCCTTGAGAAAGATCAAACCCATAGGAACCGAGTTGTGTGCCCGTAAGGACCACCTCCCTATATCCCTCAGCGACCCGTTGGCACACCTGTTGCAGCAGTTTCTCGGGCGGAATGCTGCGCTCCTTGCCCCTAACCTTGGGAACAATACAGTAGGCACAGACCTGGTTGCACCCCTCCTGGATCTTTATCATGGCCCTGGTGCGGCCCAAGCTTTCTGGGCCCGTCAAGGAGTCTACTCCTTCAGCGCAAGGGACGGTGGCCACGCCACGGGCTTGAAGCGCCGCCTCCACCAACCGAGGCTTTTGGCGGTTACCCAGAACCAGGTCTACCCCCTCAACATTCCGCACCTGGTCCGGTGCGCGCTGTGCGTAGCACCCGGTGGCCACGACAGTGAGACTGGGATTCCTCTTGCGAGCCGCCCGAAGAGCTTGGCGCGCCTTGGCGTCGGCCACGTGGGTAACGGTGCAGGAGTTGAGGACATAGATGTCGGGCCCGTCATTGAGATTTACAACACGGTAGCCCGCCTGAGTGAACTGGCGGGCAATGACTTCGCTATCGGCCTGGTTCAGTTTGCAACCGTGAGTCTCGATAGCCACGGTGCCTTGTGGTCGGGGGGTGTTGGATTCAGTGCTCAGCATCTGCACCTTTCTTCCAAATCCGGCCAAGGTGCCACCGTATTATCAATACCGCAGCTACCAGAAAGATTGTGGAGCCTAGAAGCTCTGAGGACTCTTCGATCCAGACTGCGCTCCCGAACCAGAGACCTCGTCCGACAAAGAATGTTAGCTGAAGGAACTCTTCAAAAAGAGCCAGCGACCAAAGGCCCATGGCCGTCAGGCCCAGGCGAAAAGCCCAAGGTAGCACACGTCGGTGTTTAAACAGCATTACCAATATCAGGATGGCTATCACGGCGAACAGCGGCGCAAAGAAGGCTTCCCAGAGAGCGGGAGTTATGCGATAGTGGGCAAGATCCTCCTGGATGCCTAGATGACCGGAAATCCACCAGAACACCCTTTCATGAATCTCCAGGGCCTCATCCATCGATAGGTAGAAAAAGGCGATTCCCAAGAAAAACCAGACCGGCAGTTTATTCAACGCCCCCAGGGCACGTCCACGGCTTCGATAGCCCAGGGCAAAGATTGTAAAGAAGATGAGGCCACTGGATGACAAGACGGCGCTGTGGAGATAGGTAGGATAGCTGCCCTCCGAGCCCAGGCTCCAGACAACGGGCACGGGGAAAATGCCAACTATTATCAGCACCGCCTCCACTGAGAAAAGGAGGCCAAAGGCCCACAGCAGGAGCCTATCATAGCCGCGGCTTGTCGCCAGGGCTGCCAAAGGGATATTGCGCGTTAAGTTAGCTGATACCAAAGTCGCCTTCCAAAAACGGGCTGATTTTCTATTATAGGCGTCCCTGGAAGGCCCCTCAACCGGAAAGCCTAACCGTACGAGGGTCTCGGCCTGGTCGACAGGCGCTAATCTCACGTACTCCGTGGTAGACTTTTCACCCCTGGCGTCCTTCGCGGGGATGTGGTATTGTTTATGTCCACTAGATGTTAGCCTGACCCATCTGGGTGCAAGACTGGATACTTTCGTATCCTAATCCACCACAACTTCAGCACAACCCGCTTGATTCTCCTATTTAATTACACCTCGTTGACCTGTATAATACGCCCGTTAAGTTGAGAAACCCGTTGATTGTCCACTCAGAACAAAGCTGTTCTTGCCAAATCCTAGCCAAGGAAAGCTGGAGGTCACTCTAGTGTCCCGAATTAAGCGAGTAGTCTTGGTTCAACCCAGGTCTCCGGGCGGCAACTTTGAATACGTTGCCATCCCCAGGCAAGGGATGCTGTTCCTTTCAGGGGCTCTTGCCCAGTGGCAGGGACCTTATTTGTACGACCGCGAGATCTGGTTTGAAGACCGCAGCGGCAAAATAGACCCTGACAAGGACCTGGATGGCGTGGACGTGCTTATGGTGTCCGCTCTAATAAACGAGGTTCCACGGGGTTTCGAGATTGGGCGGCTGGCCAAAGAGTACCACCCGAATATTATCACCGTTGGCGGTGGGCCTCAAATGGGGCCACTGCCGGATGAGGCCTTCAGGGAGGGCAGGTTCGACGTTATTGTGCAGCGAGAAGCTGAGGATATCATTGGCCAACTCCTAGATGTCCTCCTCACGCATAAGGATGATGAGCTGAAGAAGTCCCTTGCCAAGATTCCGGGTATCGCCTTCCAGGTTAACGGAGACACAGACCAGACTCGGAGAACCGGAGTCATCTCCCCCGATCTGGTGGAGTTGCCCGATTTCTACGCCATAAGGGACCTGACCCCATCAAAGCCCATGGCGGGTGGAGTCATCGAAACGGTAAGGGGTTGCACCGAGAATTGCTCCTACTGTCAGGTCATCCAACAGTTCTTGGGATACCGGATGGTAAAACGGGAGACGGAGTTGAAGCGGCTGGCCCAGTTGCGTCAGATGGCCGCCGATGGACTGATCCACACCAATAAGGACGGCAGGTTTAGCGTGTTCGTATCTGATGACTTGCACCCGCCGCCCTTGAGAGCCGTCAAGTACCGCAACGAGCGCCTAGAGCGCATCAAGGGCTGGAAAGGTCACTCCGACGACATGTACCTCATTTGTCAGGCCAGGGCGGAGGTAGGCCAAGACCCAGAGCTTTCTCACGCCCTCCAAGACATCGGTATGGAGATGCTCTACGTCGGCGTAGAGTCCTCCAACGCCAAGAACCTAGAGTTAGTAAACAAGCGCCAGGACCCGGGCCAGGTCCATAAGGATATGACTCAGCTAAACGAGATGGGTTTCAGCATCGTGGCCATGACCATCATAGGCCTGCCCTACGACACGGAAGAAAGTATCATGGAGATGGCCGATTGGGTAACGGGAATCAGCAAGTACCAGACGGTCAACCTCCTCACCCCACTACCTGCCACTTCAAACTGGAACGACCTGGTACCTCTGGACGCCAACGGTGACATCCTGCCAGAAGGCGAAATGAGACCCTATCACCTCTACACTGGCAGACAGCTTGTCTATCAGGACGAACGTTGGGGCCTAGAAGAGTCTCGTCGCCTGTTTAACCGCTTCCAAGCCAAGCTGAATCCGGTGGATCACCTCTACGCCCGGCTCTTTCGGTTGATCGAGCGATACCGGATAAGGCTAGCGGCCAAGAGCGAAGGGCTATCGGAGACCCTTTCCTATAGACGAAAAGAACTCGCCGCCACAGGCAGAGACCTAACCGAGTCTATCTCCACCCGAGTTAATGAGCTTGGAGAAGCCCTCAAAGATCGGATAGACTCCTCCAAGAAACACCTCCTCACCGGGAATACGCTTAAAATTGCCCCTCCGAGACCTGCCAGTAGGGAATAAATGACGAATAGTGGGTTTTAGGATAATCCCCACCCACCAGTAAAATGTAAAGGATATCCCAAACACACCCGCGAGAGCTAGAACAGCTCCCCGATAGACCTAACGACAGATGGCAAAACTGAAACACCGAGTCTTCATCACCGGGCTCGGTGTTATCAGTCCTCAAGGGCTGGATGCCCCATCCACCTGGCAGGGAATCAAGGCTGGCTCCTCGGGGGTAGACCGGATCACCGCCTTTGAGCCCAAGGAATTCGACGTACGCATCGCCGCCCAGGTGAAGGGTTTCGACCCGGTAGCCCACCTGGACAGAAAACTGGCCCGGCGTACCGATCGCTTCACCCAATTTGCCACCGTGGCTGCCCGTGAGGCCCTTGCCCAGGCCAACTTGGACAACAACCACGTAGACCGATACCGTATAGCAGCCCTGGTAGGCAGTGGCATTGGTGGCATACTCACCCTATCAGAGCAGTACGATGTCCTTGCCGACAGGGGACCCGGCCGAGTTTCGCCCTTTCTAATTCCCATGATGCTGGGAGATATGGCTTCGGCCCACGTCTCTATGATGACTGGGGCCCTTGGACCCAATATATGTATGGTCTCTTCCTGCTCCAGCGGCGCCGACGCCATTGGCAGCGCCGGAGATATGATCGCCCGGGGCGATATGGACATAGTGCTGGCTGGAGGAAGCGAGGCCCCCATCTGTCCCATCGCGGTGGCGGGCTTCGGCAACATGCGCGCTCTGTCACGGCGCAACGATGAGCCTCAAAAAGCCAGCCGTCCCTTCGATGATGAGAGAGACGGATTCGTCATGGGAGAGGGTGCTGGCATTCTGGTGTTGGAGGGCCACGACAGCGTCCTGCGTCGGGGGGTAAAACCTCTGGCTGAGCTAGCGGGATACGCCGCCACCTCGGACGCATACCACATAACCGAACCAGCCCCCACCGGGGAAAGCGCGGCCAAGGCTGTCAAGCTGGCCCTTAAACGAGCAGGGGTTGAGACCGCCGAGGTCGACTACATCAACGCCCACGGTACCTCCACGCCCCTCAACGACCAACGAGAGACTCAGGCCATAAAGCTGGCCCTGGGAGAAGAAGCCTACCGAGTTCCCATCAGCTCCACCAAGTCCATGACCGGGCATCTCCTGGGCGCAGGCGGGGCCTTGGAGGCGGCCATCTGTATTATGGCCATGGAGGAGGGTGTGGTGCCCCCTACAATCAATCTGGAGAACCCCGACGCCGACTGTGACCTGGACTACACGGCGACGGTTTCCCGCCCCAAGACCCTGCGCACAACCGTGAGCAACTCCTTCGGATTCGGTGGCCACAACTCGGTCCTGGTCTTCACCAAACCTGAAGACCTCTAACCCTCGTTTCCGGCCTTAAATCCTGTTATTCTTGAGCCCTGTAACAGGGCCTAACATCCCTGGGGTAATTGACGGCAATACCCTTCCTCAACGACTCTCCCGATGAAAAAGACGTGGGAAGTATATCCGCCAGCACCACCGGAGTTCGTAAATAGCACCGGGCTGCCGCCTGTTGTGGCGCAGGTGCTCTATAACCGCAAAATCACCGGCTCCGAAGAGATATCCTCGTTTCTAAATGAGGACTCAGCCCAGTTCCACGATCCCCGCCACCTGCCGGACATGGACCGAGCTATAGAGCGCCTGGCTGAAGCCGTTAATTCAGGCCAGACCGTAGGAGTCTTCGGGGACTTCGACGTTGACGGCGTAACGGCCACGGCCCTTTTGGCTCAGGGCCTGGAAGGCCTGGGAGCCAAAGTGGCTCCCTATATACCGCATCGCGTGGACGAAGGGCATGGCTTGAACCTTGAGGCAGTCCAAGTTCTTAAAGAATCGGGTGTATCGACGCTGGTCACCGTTGACTGTGGCGTCACCTCCCACCGTGAAGTGAGCCTGGCAGTAGACCTGGGCATGGACGTGATTATCACGGACCACCACACTCCCCCCACGGTCCTGCCCCCGGCCCTGGCGATAGTGGACCCCAAGGTGCCAGGCTCCACTTACCCATTTGAGGAGCTTACAGGAGCAGGGCTGGCCTTCAAGCTGGTCCAAGGCCTGTACCAGCACCTAGGTCGGCCATGGCCGCGAGACCTGCTGGCCTTGGCGGCCCTGGGGACCGTTGCAGACCTGGGGCCCCTACAGGGAGAGAACAGGTCCATCGTTAAAGAGGGCCTCACGGAGCTGCGGAGAACTCGGAGGCCAGGACTTAAGGCCCTATATCGTCGGGCGGGGCTAAGACCCGACACAATAAACTCCGAGGCCATATCCTTCGTTATCGCCCCGCGCCTCAACGCTTCTGGCAGGCTACAGCACGCTATCTCCAGCTACCGCCTCCTCACGGCTCAGTCCGACGACGAGGCGGAGTCTCTTGCCGCAGAGATTGAGGGATTCAACCAGGAAAGAAGAAAAGCCACGGAAGAGGCCTATGAGGTAGCCTTACCCAAAGTTAAGGCTCAAGCGCCTATTTTAATGATCAGCGATGAGAGTTTCTCCCCGGGGATATCAGGCCTGGTTGCCAGCCGTCTGGTAGAAGAGTACTACAAACCCGCTATCGTCATGGCTCTGGACGGAGAGCTGGTGCGAGCCAGCGGCAGAAGCATACCCGCCTTCAACCTCGTCTCGGCGCTATACCAATGTCAGGAGCTGTTCCAGCGGTTTGGGGGACACCCTATGGCTGCGGGCTTTGTGATGGCTCGAAAGGATTTAGGTCTCCTGGAGGAGCGGTTGACCCGCATTGCCGACCAGATTGTGGGTGATACGGAGCCGAAGCCAATCCTTCAGATAGACGCAGAGGCCGCTCCTACTAGCCTGATGGGACAAACCTTCAAGTGCCTGACAGCCCTCGAACCCTTCGGAGCGGGCAACCCCAGCCCGGTGTTTTTAGCCAGGAATATGAAGCTACTGGGAGGATGGACCGCAGGCAACAACGGTCAGCATCTACGCTTTAAGCTAAACGATGGCAGAGCGACCTGGACCGCCATGGCCTTCCGGCAGGGAAATGGTGAGGTGCCTCAAAGCAAGGAGCTGGATCTAGCCTATACCCTTTCAACGGGCTCCTGGGGAGGAGAGAGGGTGCTGACCCTCAAGGTCCTGGATTTCCGTCCCTCCGAAGGGTAGTGAAGGCCCGGCCTTCGACAAGCTCAGGCTGAGCGGGGAGATAAACCGCTCCGCTTGAACCCTCTTCAGGAACTCGTTCCCACAACTCGGCCGCCGGGCCGCTGTATACGTCTCACGATTTGAGCCTTGGAAATCAACAGCGTTACAGTAATGGCCAGGACTATCAGGGAGATGATCTGCGATTGGTCCAGGCCCACTATCCATATCTTGTCCTCCCGGACGAAGCTGATAAAGAACCGTCCCAGGGAGTACATGGCCAGGAAAACGGCGAAGAGCATCCCGTGTGGGCGCAGCCGGTTGCGGAATACAAACCAGAGAGCCCCCAGAATGACCCCGTCCCAAATCATCTCGTAGACCACTGCGGGATGTGACGGCGTCAGGGACGACCGCCCCTCGGCGATACTAGCGTAGAGCGCCTGGGTCTTGGGGTGAGTGTAGACAAAACCCCAGGCCAGGTTGGTGACCCGGGAAATATGCTCGCCATTGATAATGTCGCCAATACGTCCGATGGCCATGGCTAAAATGAGGGCGGGAGCGGTGATGTCCGCCAGCCTGCCTACGGATGGCAGGTTTATCTTGTCAAGCCTGCCAAGCCAGGGGAAGTAGCTATTCCAGAAGTTTATGAAGCCGTCCCGGTTCCTTATGATTATGTAAAGGGCGCCGCCCAAAAACCCTCCCAGGACCGCTCCAAATACGGCGATGCCGCCTTCATAGACGTAAAAGACGCTTATAGGATCATGCTTGTATATCCTGCCCCAGAAGTCGATAACGTGGATGATTCTGGCACCAATGACCCCGCCAAGAATAGCCCACACGGCCACCGAGTAGACGGTATCCGGTATTATGCCCTCTTTCTTGGCCCAGTAGGCCACCAGTATCACCGCCATCAATACGCCTATAAAGGTGAAGAACCCGTGCCAGGTGAGCACAAAGTTCCCTATCTCAATCATGTCCGGATCCATGCCAATCCGGATGGAATACAGGATACCGTTCATCTAGAAATCCTCTCTGGTTAAGGCCCGGTGGCTCTAAAGGCCACCAGGAAACGGGTTTCGAACCATAGCTAGTCTAGTTAGCACCGGAGGCCAGCGTCAAGTGAGGCGAAGCCTCCGTTGTCTTAACAAGGAAGGCCCTATGGCCGTTCTGTATCAGCTTGCTCCTAATTCGCTGTCCCTCCACTTCACCCGGCACCAGGGTGTAAAGGGCCGGACCTGTGCCTGATAAGTGTACGAAATCCGCCCCGGCCTGGTTCATATCCTCCATTACCTTGTCCAGGCCTGGAAAAGCGTCAAAGGCCACCTGCTCAAAGACATTAAACAGCAACTCATGAGAGAAGCGGCCAAGGTTTATCGCATTGACCAAGGCGCGGGTCACCTGGCCGTTGGTGTAAGAGGTCTTTCCTAACATGGAGTATAGGCGTCCGGTCTTCCCAGCAACCCTTATCTCCGGGCACACCAGTACAATCCACCGCTCGCTCAGGGGCTTCAAGAGCTTAAGTATGTCTCCCCTACCCTCACCAAGGGCAGTACCACCCTTAAGAAAGAAAGGCACGTCGGCGCCAAGGCTTCGGCCTATCTCCTCCAGCCTTTCCGCTGGCAGATCAACCTCCCACAGTCGATTGAGAGCAACCAGGGTGGCCCCGGCATCGCTGCTGCCGCCGCCCAACCCCATGGCGGTAGGAATATGTTTATCTATCCATATCCTGGCGCCGTGGCGACGCCCCGAGGCCTCTTGAAGAGCCAACGCTGCCTTCCATGCCAGGTTTTCTTTGCCGGAAAGCTCCGGTTCAGAGCACTCCACCGACACCTCGGAGGCAGGCTCAAAGGAGAGCTGGTCCGCTAGGTCCACGGTCTGTAACACCGTCGCTACGCTGTGGTAGCCATCGGCGCGGCGGCCCAGCACCTCCAGGGCCAGGTTGACCTTAGCGTAGGCTGCTGCCTTCACCAACGGCGCCTCTGCTGTAAGTTCTATGCAATGCAGCCCACTCCTCCAGGTCAAGGGTCGCCGGTCGCCTCTGGGGCTCGATGCCGGCCCGCTCCAAAATCTCACCGGCCTCCTTCGCCGGCAGCTTCAGCCCCAGTGCTAGGGAGTTGCGAATCTGTTTCCTGGGAGCGGCGAAACCCGCCTGCACCAGCCTGAAGAACTCCGTCACATCGTCCATCTCCACGGCGGGACGGGGGAGAACGTCTATGCGAACCACCGCCGAGTCCACCTTGGGCGGAGGACGGAAGGCCCCGGGCGGCACGGTGCACACGATGCGAGGCACGCTGTAAAGCTGCACCCCCACCGAAAGGAGGCTCATCCTGCCCGGCGGCGCCACCATGGACTCGGCTACCTCCTTTTGTACCGTTACCACCATCAGCAGGGGTTTATGCTCCGCCTCCAGGAACCGCCGTACTATGGGATTGGCGGCGTAGTAGGGCAGGTTTGCCACCACCTTGTAATCGTTGTAGGCTCCCAGGTCTACCGTGCGAGCGTCGGCCTCAAGGACGGTGAGGTTGGGAGGGTACCCGAGGTTGGGGGCGAGGGAGGCGGCCAACTCCGAGTCTATCTCCACAGCCACCACTCGCCCTACCCTTCTCACCAGCTCTCGGGTAAGAACGCCACGTCCCGGCCCCACCTCCACAACGGTATCCTTGAGCGATAGGTCGGCGGCCTGGAGGATACGGTGGAGGACTCCCTGGTCCGCCAGGAAGTGCTGGGCTAGGGCCCGTCGTGGCATTTTAGCCTTATCGGAATAATCAAGGGGGAATATAGAGGCCGTGCACCTTCCTTCGACGCGACCGTTGAACGTGTCCCGCTGGTCAAGCTCAGACCAGGCACTCCCACGGCACCCGAAGATGTCTGCTTACCGTTGCTTCCTTCCGGACCTGGCGGGATTCACAGGTCTCCGCCGCGTGGGACCCAGCCCTCAACACCCTTCCAGTAGAATAGAGGTCCCTCAGCCGAGCCTGGGGAAGGAATTCAACCCCGCTATAGCGGATTGCGGGTTCAGGGCACCGCTAGCTCCCCATCTAGCACAGCCTCAGCTTAATGTTAGGGGCAGCGGTATGGGGGTGTCAAAT
>JAPULR010000238.1 GCA_027294635.1 Chloroflexota bacterium
GACTAAGCCCGGCCTCGCCATGGGTTTCCACGGAATGATCGCGCCGGGCACCCCACAGCCGATCCTGGACGGTATCCGCACCGGCTACGACGGCCCGGTGGTTGTTGCCCAGGATTTCACAGTCGTCAACGTAACCCCGGAGCAGATCGTTACACGTATGGTCGAGTACGAGCCTGGCCCGTTTTTGGCCTCCGACCCCGAGTACATGGCGAGTAAGGGCGGTCCACAGACAGACCCGAGCGTCATGCACGGCCTGCCTGAGTGGCTCGAAGAGACCGTGATCGGCATCCCGATGATCGACGAGTTTAAGCAGCAGCTCGCGGCGCGAGGCATGCGTTAGGGGTTAATCACAAGGTACCAAGAGGTGCCGGAGGGGTTGCGTCGAAGAGACCTCTCAGCGCGCCGATTGAGTCACAGCCTTGCAATGATTTAGAGATATCGTTGCATTGATGAAAACTGTTGTCGGATACTCAATCTGAGAGAGATGGTCAGGTAATTGCCGTATCACAGGCTTAGGTTCTGACGAAGATACTCCGCGGAAGATTGATCATTATCCGTGACAGCGCATTGCTTTTTTAGGGCTAATTTGTCGAAAAGATAGTTCAGGGGACAAAGATCTCAGTTCCCCATCGAGTTTCTGCACCTAACCGCAACCCCACTGGACGTGCTGGATGAACGCTATATATCCAGAATGTATGCAGTGCCAGCAAAGTGGCCTTGTCCAACGAAATGATCTTAATACGGAAATCTGACGCCTCTATGAGAAACTTACTCAAGACCGTCTTGATTTCATCTTTTATTTTGGGAGCGGTAGCTTGTGGTGCCGCGGCTACTGCAACCTTAACTCCAACTTCGACTCCAGATATTGAGGCTACAATACGGGCAGGGATAGAACAGACCAAGGCAGCCGTACCTACTTCGACCCCAGATATTGAGGCTACAGTACAGGCGAGGATAGAACAGACAATAGCAGCGCTGCCGACCGCCACACCAACGCCCGAGCCGACTGCTACCCTTGAGCCGACCGCAACGCCCGTGCCAACTGCTACGCCTACTCCTACTTCCACACCTACTCCTACTTCCACACCTGCCATTTCACTGAGTCCAGCAGAAATAATCGCTATCCGTGTCATCGCCCTGGACTACCTGACGCGTTACGGAAGAATTACCATCCAAGACCTCATCAGGGTGGCTAGAATTGACCAGTCCCGATCAATTTTTTTCTTTAAAGTCATGGTTGAACAAAGGGTGCTCAGAAGATACGGCTCGCACCCGAACTATTACTATCGTCGATACTAGTCCGACATTGGGGAACAAATTTTTTGGAGCCCCAGACAGTTGGTGGCCGAAGCAGTCTAAAAACAAACCGAAACCTTAGGGTTTAGCGGCCATTGAAGTAGGCCATTTTGCCATTTCTTCGTTGAGGTGTCATGGAACCCATGGGCTTAACTTCCCAGAATTTGCCAGCGACACACCGAACTGGCAAGTCAGCACCTAAGAACATGGTCTGGATTCCAGGTGGAACTTTTCACATGGGGTCCGAGGACTTTTATCAAGAGGAAGGTCCAGTCCACCGGGTCACCGTTGACGGTTTCTGGATGGACAAATTCCAGGTGACCAACGCTCAGTTCGCCCTGTTCGTAAAGGAGACGGGCTACCTGACTGTGGCTCAGCGCAAGCCGAATCCCAAGGACTATCCCGGTGCGCCGCCGGAGAACCTGGTGCCAGGCTCTCTCGTCTTCCACAAGACACCTGGCCCTGTCAATCTCCGCCACATTGAACAATGGTGGGTCTGGACGCCTGGTGCCTGCTGGAGACGGCCAATGGGGCAAGGCAGCAACATCAAAGGGGGGCGACAATACCCCGTAGTGCATGTTGCCTACGAGGATGCCGCAGCGTATGTAGCTTGGGCCGGTAAAACGCTGCCCTCAGAGGCTGAGTGGGAGTTTGCGGCCCGGGGAGGCCTCGATGGTGCCACCTTTATCTGGGGCGAGGAGCACCTCCCCAAAGATAAGCCAATGGCCAACACCTGGCAGGGCGAATTTCCCTGGGAAAACCTGTTGTTGGATGGATTCGAGAGTACATCGCCCGTTGGTACCTTCCCGCCGAACAGCTACGGACTGTACGACATGGCGGGAAACGTGTGGGAATGGACAGACGACTGGTGGACTGAGTCTCATCCCGAAGATGCAAATAAACCCTGTTGCATCCCCCACAATCCCCGAAGTGAGCGAAGAGAAGATAGCTATGACCCAGAGCAGCCTCAGTTCCAAATTCCCCGCAGAGTGGTGAAGGGTGGGTCACACTTGTGTGCTCCAAACTATTGCCTGCGCTACCGACCGGCAGCCCGCCGTCCTCAAATGATTGATACGGGCACAACCCATATTGGTTTTAGGTGTATTGTCCGGGTGAACAAGTAACTTTCAAAAAAGGAGCCAAAGAACTCAACTAATCATTGACAGGACCTTCAACCACCTAAACCTCTTACCTGCTAATCTGAATGGAGGAGATATGGCGACACAGGAGCGACCCAACATCTTGATCATCTGGGGTGATGACATCGGAATCACTAACCTCAGCTGCAACACCGACGGTCTCATGGGCTACCGGACGCCCAATATCGACCGTATCGCCAGCGAAGGGATGAAGTTCACCGATTATTACGCCGAGCAGAGTTGCACGGCGGGCAGATCGGCCTTCATCACCGGCCAAAGTGTTTTCCGCACCGGATTGAGCAAAGTGGGACTGCCGGGAGCCGACCAGGGACTGCGCGGGGAAGATCCCACTATCGCGGAGTTGCTGAAGCCTCTGGGTTACGCTACCGGCCAGTTCGGTAAGAACCATCTGGGAGACAAGGATGAGTTCTTGCCCTCCAACCATGGATTTGATGAGTTCTACGGGAACCTCTATCATTTGAACGCGGAGGAAGAGCCCGAACTTCCTGACTATCCCAAGGAAGCCGATTTTCCCAATTTCCGGAGGAACTTCGGCCCCAGGGGTGTTATCCATAGTTATGCCGACGGTCGCATTGAAGATACAGGTCCGCTGACTAAGAAACGCATGGAAACCATAGACGATGAGACCTCTACTGCCGCGATGGAATTCATCGATCGGGCGCACAGCTCAGGAACACCGTTTTTCGTATGGTGGAACGGGACGCATATGCACTTCCGCACCCACGTCAAGCCTGAGAGTGTGGGTCAGTCCGGGCGGTGGCAGTCCGAGTACCACGACGCCATGATCGACCATGATAAGAACGTCGGCGAGTTGCTCCAGAAGCTGGATGACCTGGGCATAGCCGGGAACACCATCGTCTTGTACGGCACTGACAACGGTCCCCACATGAACACCTGGCCCGACGGTGGCATGACCCCTTTCCGGAATGAGAAGAACTCTAACTGGGAGGGGGCCTACAGAGTTCCGGCAATAGTACGTTGGCCGGGTAATATCGAGGCTGGTTCCGTCTGCAACGAGATTATCAGCCACTTGGACTGGTTGCCCACCTTCTTAGCCGCTGCAGGAGCGGCCAATATTAAGCAAGAACTCCTTTCCGGATACCAAGCGGGCGATAAGACTTTCAAAGTGCACCTGGACGGCTACAATTTCCTCCCCTACTTGACGGGTCAGGAAGAGAAGGGTCCAAGGGAAGAGTTCTTTTACTTCTCAGACGATGGCGACCTGACAGCCTTACGGTACGATAATTGGAAGCTGGTCTTTATGGAGCAGCGTGTGGCTGGCACATTGCAAATATGGGCCGATCCCTACGTTTCGTTACGCGCTCCTAAGATCTTTAACCTGAGAACTGATCCATATGAGCGGGCGGACATTACCTCGAATACCTATTGGGATTGGTTGATGGACCATATTTTCCTTATGGTACCCTCGCAACGAATCGTGGGACAATTCCTGGCGACGTTCCAGGAGTACCCACCGCGTCAAAGGGCAGCGAGCTTCACAATCGACCAGGTTATGGAGAAGCTCCTGCAAGGTGCCGGCAGCACCTGATGGTGCAGTGAGAGCGGTCCCCCAGCATGCAGGGAGGGGGGCTTGGACAGGTCACCCTCCCGCGGCAGCCTTCATCCGCTGAAGAGGTGGCGGTATATACCCTCGGGTTACGGCAATCAGGAGTAACTGCGCTCGGAGACTCTCCAATATTTACATCCCTCAGT
>JAPULR010000239.1 GCA_027294635.1 Chloroflexota bacterium
GCCGAAGAGATAATTGTGGATGAGGCGCCGTGGATTCCCCTGTGGCACAGCGGTGAGCAGTACGTTCTGGTGAAGCCAAGGGTTAAAGACTACTACTTGACCCAACTGGTAGTGCCCAGATTCCGATTCGTGCGCTTGACCAACTAGGCTCCAAGGGCTGCGATGGGGGCCTACATTATAAGACGTCTGGCATGGACGCCTATCCTGCTCCTCATCGTGGCCCTGATCACCTTTCTGCTGGGTACCTACGGCCCCGGCGACCCCGTCGAAATCCTCCAGGGCCAGTACAACAATCCAGAGGTGGTGGAGCGTATCCGAGAGCAACGGGGCCTGGACCGAAACGTATTCGTCCAGTATGGCGTCTACGTTAAAAACGTTCTACAGGGAGACCTAGGCGAGAGCTTCAAGTACCGTGACCGCACCGTAGCGGAGCTCATTGGCAAACGGATCTGGGTGTCGGCCCAGCTAGGCCTGGCGGCCTCCATCATCTCCCTGGCTCTGGGCATCCCTTTGGGGCTGTACACCGCCATGAAGCAGGGCACGTGGATTGATGTTACCACCGTCAGCATCACCCTCTTTTTCATGTCCCTACCCGTTTTCATAACGGCGCCGGTGCTGCTGTTGACCTTTGGCCTCTGGATGGGAATCCTTCCCATCCAGGGGTGGGGAGGCTTCTTCGACACACGTGTCGTGATGCCAGCCCTGGTCCTGGGGATACCAGGAGTTGCCGTTATGACCCGATTGACCAGGGCCAGCACTCTGGACGTGCTGTCCCAGGACTATGTCCGAACGGCCAGAGCCAAAGGGTTGGGGGAGTTTCTGGTACGGCGTCGCCACATCCTGCGTAACTCACTGATACCGGTTTTCACCGTAGTGGGCCTCTCCCTGGCCACTCTAGTGGAGGGCTCCTTCATTACTGAGGCATATTTCGGCATCCCGGGCATCGGCAGCCTTGCCATCGAGTCCTTCTTCTCCAGGGATTATCCCATCATAACGGCCCTGGTCCTCATCATTGCCGCGGCCTTTGTTGTGGCAAATCTGATTGTAGACATTGGCTACCGCTTCCTGGACCCTCGGATAAGGTATTGAACCGGTTGAGCACGGAGGCTAAACCATAGCAACTGCAGACACAGGTGCAGCCTTGGAGGCGAGGGGTGCCCGGTCGGGGAGCCTGTGGACCCAGGCGCTGCGGCGCCTGCTGCGTAAGAAGATAGCCGTGGCTTGTATCGTTGTGATCGCGGTCATGTACCTGGCAGGCATCTTCACTATCTTTAGATCACCTACCCCCTACGGCTTCAACGACCAGAACATTCGCGCCGAGGCCGTGAAGCAGGGACCCAGCCTCAGCCACCCCTTCGGCACCGACAGGCTGGGACGGGACTTGCTCACCAGGGTAATTTACGGCCTCCGCACCACGGTCATCATTACCATTGCGGCCATGCTGACCGGAAGCCTTTTCCTGGGCATCGGATTGGGGTTGATCTCAGGCTACTTTGGCCGGTGGGCGGACTCCATCATCATGCGGGTAGGGGAGGTCTTCTTAGCTTTTCCTGGATTGCTGCTGGTGATCCTTATCGCCGCCACCGTGAAGCCCAGGGTAAAGGACTGGGTGGAGGGTTGGGCTCCGAGCCTTGAAAGTTTTACAGGCATAGACATCATTCAGCTAGGCATAGTGGACTACGTGGTTATATTTGGCGCCCTGGCGGCCTTCTCCTGGGTGGGTATGGCCAGGCTGGTGAGGGGCCAGGTACTCTACGTCAAACAGAGCCAGTACGTGGAGGCGGCCATCGCTATGGGAGCCTCCACCCCCCGAATCCTGGTATCCCACGTTCTGCCCAACATCATCAGCCCGGTGATTGTGGTGGTCTCGATCGGCATGGGAGCAACGGCGGGGTCGGAGATCATCCTGAGCTGGCTGGGCATCGGCATTCAGCCGCCGACACCCAGTCTAGGGGTAATGATATTCGAGAATGGGAACATCAGCGTACTGCGGACAGACCCCCACCTCATCCTGTTCCCGGTCCTCACGATAACGGTGCTGATCTTCGCCTTCAACCTGCTGGGGGACGCCCTTAACGACGCGCTCAACCCCCGCACCCGCTGACAATTGAAGGGATTGATGCCCTAGACCCTGGGCCTCCTCAGTCGGCGCAGTGGGAAGAGCCCCAGGGGCCCCGCTAGTAGAAGCAGGAAGAATGGGTCCAGGGGTATGCTGGCGCTGGAGCCGGAGCCACGGTTACAGCCCGGACTGGTTGACCGTTCCCCCTCGTCTTCCCGGGGCATGGGTGTACGCGTCGGTTGCGCTTCCGGCGTGCTTTCTATAGCTGGCGTGGGACTCGGCGTCGCAGTAGGGAAGCTTTCTCCATCAACGTCTGCAACGTCCTCAAAGGGCCTCAAACCGATGCGGCTGCGCCATTCACTGTCCAGACCTCGCTGGTCAAAGCCGTAGACCCTCATCATGGCGTCATCAACAGATAAAGTTTGGTCCATCGCCGCCATGAACTGGGCCATCCTCTCCTCGCTATAGGTGTTGATAAGGTAGGACACCACTGAGCGAGACTGCCCATAGGCGATTATCACGTCGTCGGGATCGCCAGAAAAAGTCTTGAGGTGCCACAGAGGCTTGAGGCGCCGGGTATAGATTCCATACAGAAGGGCGTTATCGTAGGACTCGTTGGGAGAGACGTTTCCAAACTCGGCTAATCCTTCGTTAAGCCACGCGGGAATTAATGCGTAGGCCCTGCCCGCGGCATTGTCCACCAGGATGTGGGTCAACTCGTGGGAGGTTATACCCTGGATGTCCTCATCAAAGGCCAGCACCAGCAGCACCCTGATGTTGGTAAAGGCCTGGCCCTGAGTTATCAGCTCTTCACGCACCGCCTGTGCTCGAGGGGGCAGGGCGGTAACCATATGCCTGTAGTTATTGTAGGCCACAATGTTAATGGGCTCCATCTCACCCATGCCAAGAACGCGGGACATGTTGGTGACAGCTTCCAGCGCGGACTGAAGAATGGTCTCAGCGCGCTTTTCAGTGGGACCATAGTGGTAAACGGTTAGGGGGCCCTCCGAAATGGTCATCCACTCGAATCGAGGGTCCGTATAAACAAACTCCTTTTCCTCGGTCCGAAGGACGTTTCCGGTCTCGTCGGTGACTTCGTAGGAGTAGCGGAAGACGGCGCCAGGAGGCACGAAAGTGGTGTTGCCACCTTCGCCACCAACGCTGGTGTCCAGGAAGAAGTGGCCTTCAGACGTCAGCCCCGGCTCAAACTCCAGGTAGCCATAAGAGGTTGTAGCGGTGCTCTCCGACCTGTAGAAGACCCTAATCTCGTCGATGGGGCTGGAGCTTTCAAGAGAGATGTCGAAGGAGATTCCATCGGGGAACTGGCTGGTAACCTCTTCGGAGAGGATGGAAATATCCCCTTCGTCGGCGCTGGCCACCGCGCCGGAAGCGGCCAGCATCAGCAGTGCCACTCCTAAAGCTAAAGACACCCGAAAAGAAACCACAGCCTACCCCTCCTCCTTTCCATTTTAACCAACGTCCCTGCTGCTATTCAAGGACTGTACGCCGGAATCCCCTGGTAGGATTGATGGGGGCCAAGACCTTTTCCTGATTGAGGGGAGATTGCTGGCGATGAGGGTCCAAATCTTGGGTGGTACCCTGGTCTCCCTCATTGGCTGCGGTGAGTGGAGTAGAGCTAAATGGCCCTCAAGACGGATTCACATCCGAAGGGCAACCTTGCAGAGTAAGCGGAGGCTAGCTCACCAGTTGATAAACATGGGCATAACCAGGTGCAGGTACTGGTCCGAGTCCGGAGCTTTAAAGACTCCGGCGCGAGAGGGGCCGCTGGTCTGAAGACACACCTTCTCGGTGTTCATGGCCGAGAGGACATCCAGCAAGTACTTGCTGTTGAAGGCTATCTTGGCTTCTTCCCCCTCAACGTCACCGTCCACCTCACCCGTGTTCTCTCCAATCTCCTCAGCGCGAGAAGAGATGGTCAGTTGACCTGGAGCCCCGTCAGGGCCGGGGGCCATCTGAAGCCTTATTATGCCACTGCTGTCCCGAGCGAATATCGAAGCCGACCTGGATGCCATCAGCAGCTCTGAAAGGCTAACCACAGCCCGTGACTTAGTCTCCTTCATGGCGTCTGCAAGAAGGTCGCCGTAAGGGGGAAAGTTGCCCTGGATGAGCTGCGATACCATCTCTATGTTGTCTACCTTAAACAGGACCTGGGCCTTGGACGATGACACTAGAATCTGTACTGCATCCTCCTGGTCCCCAAGGAAGCGATTTAGCTCGTTCAGAGTGCGAGCCGGAATGATGATACTCACAGGCTCTGAGACCCCTTGCTTCACCTTCCCTCGATGGACCGCCAGGCGGAAGCCGTCGGCGGCGGCCAAGGTCAGTTGGTCGCCCTCCACCTCTACCTTTATCCCGGTGAGGACGGGTCGAGACTCTTCCGTTGCGGCGGCAAACACCGTCTGGTTTATGGCTCCCTTGAGGTCCTGGGTGTTCACCTGTATCTCCACCCCCTCATCAGCCGACACCGAGGGTATGGGGGGGAACTCCTCGGCATCCGTGCCGCTGATGCGCGCATCAAAACGGCCACTTTTCAGGCTCAAGCTCTTGGGCCGCTCGGTCCCGGTAAATTCTATGGTGCCCGAGGGAAGGGAGCCGATAAACTCGGTCAGGAGCCGGGCGGGCACCGTTATGGAACCCTCCTCCTCTATCATAGCGCCGACCCAGGTGGTAATAGCGATCTCCAGGTTGGTGGCCGAGAGCTTCAACATGCCGCCATCGGTGGCCATAAGAACGTTCTGGGTGATGGGCAAAGTGGTCCGTGTGGCGACAGCCCGGCCAACAACGGCCAAGCCTCGGCTCAGGTTCTCCTGGAGACACGACAACCTCATGAATACATCCTCCCCTGTAGAGGTGAAGGTATCATAAGGGGTGGGACATCTAGCGTCAACAATGAATTTCTCTCAGTGAGAGAGAGGCATTTTCTAGGTAGTTTCTGGGGGGAAAGTGCAATATGCGCGGATGGAAGTCCTTCTCTAGATGTGGATACCGGGAAGGCATCTGGAGACAGCAGATATTTTCAGACAAAATAAACGGCAAGGCCAGCATTGTGCCTTGCCGTTTCAAGTTGATCGGTTAAAGGTTAGCTGACGCGCTTTACCTCTAGGGTCTCACCAGGAGCTAGAGCAACTCTTCTTACATTGATGCCCAGCTTCAGAAGCCAGTAACCCAAAGTCGCTTTGCTAACACCCAGCTCCGAAGCGGTCTCCGAAAGTCCCAACTCGTTTACCAGCTCGGGAAGGAGACGCTCCAGGGGCCGCTGATGGTCGGACTCCACACGCTGCATTAGTTTCGTCTTCCTGGCCAAGATTACACCTCCTTAGTCACCATTTGGATACGATGGAGCCATACTAGCACCTGTTCTGGCCAAGTGTCAAGTGTTTGCTGGATTTATTTTTAAACAAATGCTAACCTTTGTCTAGAACAATTCACTGCATTCAGAACACTCCCCAATTGCACTACTACATTTTTACTATACCTGGTTCCCGCGGCAACGCAAGAGTTGTCGTGATCCGCGACATTTAATCCCTTGCTACTACAAGTCCTACGTGGCAGGATTAGCCACTAACGATAGGAGAGGGACCATGAAGCTTGGCAAGTTGCCGCCGGAGCTGCTGGAAAAGCTGCTGGGCCAGGTAGACATTCGAGACCCACGGGTCCTCCTTGGCCCTCGTATCGGCGAGGATGCCGCCCTCATCGACTACGGCGAACGAATCCTGGTGGCCAAGACGGACCCCATCACCTTCGCCACCGACCTCATCGGGTGGTACGTCGTTCAGGTTAACGCCAACGACGTAGCCTGCGCCGGCGCCCAACCCCGCTGGTTTATGGCCACCCTCCTCCTGCCCCAGGCTTACACTGCCGCAGAGGTAACCGACCTATTCAGGCAGCTCACCGATGCCTGCAGCTCTCTGGGAGTCACCCTAGTGGGCGGCCACAGCGAGGTGACTCGGGGGTTAGAGCAACCCATTATTGTGGGCTGTATGCTGGGAGAGGTGGAAAAAGGTAAAGAAGTAAACACTTCGGGAGCCAGAGAAGGCGATAGCATCGTGGTCACCAAGGGAATATCCCTGGAAGGGTGCGCCCTCCTGGCCCGAGAGCGCCCCCAGGAGCTGCGGGCCGCCGGAGTGGACCAGCCTTCTATTGAGCGAGCCGCCGAGTTTCTCTTCACGCCGGGAATAAGCGTGGTAAGGGATGCCCGTATCGCCTGCTCCGCCGCGGAGGTGCACTCCCTCCACGACCCCACCGAGGGAGGCCTGGCTACAGGCTTGCAAGAGGTGGCCAAAGCGGCCCAAGTGGGAATGGTAATAGAGGAAAAAAGTATCCCCATTGTGCCTGAGTGCCGCGCCATCTGCGACGCCTTGGGGCTAAACCCTCTGGGGCTCCTGGCATCGGGTTGCCTGGTAATAGCCCTGCCACGGCAGGAAACGCCTAAACTGCTGTCTGCGCTGACGGGCGAGGGCATCCGGGCGTGGGAGATCGGAGAGGTGACCGAAGCAGGACGGGGCGTGCTCCTCAGAGACCGTCAAGGCCTGAAGCCCATGCCAACCTTTGAGCGGGACGAGCTGGCGCGGTATTTAGAAGCGTAATTGGAAATGAACATTGCTTCGTTCAAGCTCTATCTATTATCAAGCTATTACATTTTTACATTTTCTATCCTCTACCCATCCCCGGTTGAGGCTGTACCGACCCAGGCTCCGCTTCTTCCAGAGTCCTCCCCTTTAGAGGCATCTCCCTCAGAAACAGCGTAACCAGCCACGCCGCGACCACCGCCACCAGAGCGATGGTGAATACATCCCCGATGGCGGAAGACATGGAGGTCCTTAACGCCACTATCAGCTGCTCCAGCAGGCCGGCGCCCTGGGGGCCGACCTGATTGAAGGTTTCTTGTAGCTGCGCCTGGACCTCGGGGTTTATCAGCGCCTGGGGGTTGTGGGCCATGGACGAAAGTCTCCCCTCCGGCAGCACATCCTTTACGCCCTGAGAGACAGACCCCGTAAGCTCCGAGGCGAAACGGTTGGTCAGCACCGAGCCAAGGATGGCTAGTCCCAATGTGCCGCCTATGGTGCGGAAGAACTGGGTGGCGGATGTGGCCACCCCCATGAACCGGTAGGGTACGGCGTTTTGCACGGCGATGGTGTATATAGGAAATGTAGTCCCCATTCCAAAGCCCATTATGACCAGGTTGAATATGGCGACGCCAAAGCTGGTGTCCGCCGTCATGCGAGAGATAAGGAAAACGCCCACGGCCAGAATGCTCAGGCCAATCAACCCTTGACGACGGTAGTGGCCCCCCATACGAGACAGGGCCTGGCCCGAGACCGTTGCTCCCACCACCATCCCCAGCATCATCGGAGTCATAAAGCTGCCGCTGCTGGTGGCCGACTTGCCCAAAACCCCCTGAAAGTACAGGGGGATAAAGATGATGCCGCCAAACATGGCGAATCCGGTGAGAAAAATGGTCACAAAAGATAGACTCACCACACGGTTGCGGAAGAGGGACAGGGGCACGATGGGCTCTGGCGCCCGCGACTCGATGAAAAGGAACAGCATCGCCATCACACCCGCAAAGATCAGGAAACCAACAACCTGTATGGAGGCCCAGGGGTACTGCACGCCGCCCCAGGAGAAGGCCAGCATCAACGGCACCACGGCCAGTATCAGCGTGACCACTCCAAGGTAATCGAGCTGGTGTTTGACATCCGCCGATCGGATCTGAGGGAAGAAGGCTATGAAGAGGAGGATAATGGGTATACCCAGCGGAAGGTTAATGAAGAAGATCCAGTGCCACGAGAGCTGGTCGGTGATCAGACCCCCCAGCGTTGGGCCCAGGACCGATGACAGCGCGAAGACCGCTGCGAGATACCCCTGGCTCTTGCCTCGTTCCGCCGGGGGGAACAGGTCCCCCACGGAAACAAACGAGATAGCCATAATAGCTCCGCCTCCAAGACCCTGCACGGCCCGGAAGACGATCAGCTGGGTCATGGACTGGCTCAGGCCAGCTAGGACGGACCCAATAAGGAAGATAACAATGGCGGCGACAAAGAACCACTTCCGGCCGTAGATGTCCGTAAGCCTGCCGACGATGGGTACCACGGAGGTGGAGGCTACCAGGTAGGCGGTGGTTACCCAGGTATAACGGTCGAACCCGCCAGGTCGGCAATAATGCGTGGCAGGGCCGTGCTAACCACGGTCTGGTCCAGGGCGGCGAGGAACATGGCCAGCATGACACCACCCATGGTAAGGACAACCTGCCGCCGCGGCAGGACACGAGGGCCGTCCATCATCTACGAGGTATCCCCGCCGGAGCCGAGGGATTCTTGCATACCCGTTAAAAACATCCCCTCCGTCCCCTCGTCAATCTCAACGCCACCCCATGTCATTCTGTGCGCAGCGAAGAATCTCTTGTGGAGATAGACCCTTCGTCCCGATCCCGACATGTCGGGAGGACTCAGGGTGACATGGAACGAATAGCGATCCTCCTTCACCTAACGATACGTCCGTCAGTCTGAGCGCCACCTCTGTCATTCTGAGCCCCGATGTGGCATCGGGGCGAAGAATCTGCTTTCTCGGGACAAAGAATAACAAGGGGCCTTCCTGGGGTTAGCATCCTGAAAAGGGAGCCGGGCCTAGCCACCCCGATACAGATCTAGCGCCTCTCTCAGCCTATCCAGGGTTATGTTGCTCCCGGTCACCACAACGGCAACCCTTTTCCCTTTAAGCTCGTCCTTCATCTTGATGGCTCCAGCTAAGGCCGCAGCACCGGCCTCCTCGGCCAGGGTGTGGGCTTTCTCGATAAGGATGGCGATGGCGCAGGCTATCTCCTCATCGCTGACCAGTAGAAAGTCGTCCAGCAGGTCCCAGATTATCGACTGCGGAAGCTCGTAACCCGTCTGTGTGGCCAGGCCTTCGGCTATTGTGTGCATCGGCGCCTCGGTGATACGGCGGTTCTTCCACGATAGGTATCCCGCCGGGGCCTGCTCCGACTGCACCGCAACGACCCGAATATTGGGGTTCACCGCCTTCGCCACGATGCTGGCTCCGGCGGCGCCACTTCCTCCTCCCAGAGGCACCAAGATGTACTCCACATCGGGAAAGTCCTCAATAATCTCCAGGGCAAAGGTGGCCACCCCCGCGACAAGCAGGGGCTCGTCGGCGGCGTGGACGTAGCGGTACCCCTCCTCCTTAGCCAGCCGCTCGCTATACCCGCGAGCTTCGTCGAAGTTGCCGCCGTGGTGCAAGACCTCGGCGCCCAGGTTCTCCATAGACCTGACCTTGAGGGGGTTGGCGTTCTTCGGCACCACTATCACGGCCTTGGCCCCAAAAAGGCGGCAGGCGTTGGCCACCGACTGGCCGTGGTTTCCCGTGGAGGCGGTTGTCAGTCCACGACGCCGCTGCTCCTCGCTGAGGTGGGCCAGGAAGTTGATGCCTCCTCGGACCTTAAAGGCCCCTAGAGGATGGTGGTTCTCATGCTTGAGACGCACCTCCGCCCCGATGAAGCTGTCCAGGGCGGCGTAGGAGATGAGGGGTGTGCGGCTAACATAGGGGGCAATGGTCTTGCGGGCGTCTAGTACATCACGAAGGGTGGGTCTTTCCATTCAAAACTCTCTTCATAGAATGGGATCTCACGGCTATGGTAGGAGGTTATTTCGGGGGGCGCAACAGCTAAAGATGAGGTCATGTCCCATTACAGCCACAAAATACATGACATGTGCCGGGTCAGCAACAACGATGTCTTGATACAGCCATTGCCAGCGGACGATAATCCAGGGGTAGATTAAGTATTGATCTCCCTTCAACTTTGTGCTCGTTCACGACGACTGGTTACACTTTAGGGAAGATAGTGTCACTAATCTCCTAGGCCGTGACAAACAATTGACATTAAGTATGGATATTTTATACTTATAAATTATAGGTGATTATAAGGTGTCGTAGAAATACTTATAAATCTGGAGTTAGGAGTCAAAATGAAGTCGCAGTTATCTTCGCAAGCACACTCATCTTATGAAAGAGCTTAGTCATGAGAACTTTAAAATTGAACTTTACGATTCCTGAAGACGTAGCAGAGGCGTTGAGGAACAGGATACAGCAACGCCGAAGGAGTGCTTTCGTAACCGCAGCTCTTGTTGAAAAGCTCAAGAAGCTTGAAGAAGAGGAGCTTATAGAGGGTTATCAGGCCAGGAATGTAGAAGACACCGATATCAATAAAGAGTGGGAAAACCTCACTCTACAAAGGTGGGACCGGTAAGAAAACAAGGAGATGTCTATCGCGCAACCTAAACCATTAACCGATGCTGAGAGAGATTTCCCTCGTTATGGCGACATTTTCCTAGTAAGTCTCGACCCTGTTATTGGATCTGAAACAGGAAAACGCCGACCAGCATTGGTCGTATCGAACAACATAAATAATGAATTCTCGCAGACAGTCACGGTGCTTCCCCTTACAAGCCAACCTGCCAAAAAACACTATCCCTTCGAAGTCCTCGTGCCCAAGGGAATTGCAGGTCTGACGGAAGATTCACTCATTAAGGCCAATCAGATTCGAACGGTAGACAAACGCCGTTTGGTCTATCTCCTAGGCGCGCTTGCACAGAATTTTCTGTCAGCAGTTGATGCTGCACTCAAAGTCCACCTAAATCTGAAATAATTGCGGTTTTAATCTCGCTTTTTCTTTATCGAAATCTTCAGTGCTCCAGATTATCGTCCAGATAGAAATAGTCCACCTGAGTGGGCTAATTTTATAGTGTTACTAACCGTAAACCAGGGAGGTGCAACCGCTAAAGCTAGTCTTTGAAACGCTAGATACCTGCTCGACGTTTCAGACGCATTACCCTTCGATAAGCACCCGTGACCTTCATGGAACCAGGCCATCGGCCGAACTTACCTATACGCATCACCCGTACAAAGCGTAGAAGACGCGCAAATTTTAGGAGCCTAAGGACCCGGAAATACGGAATCACCATTAGGATTGATAACCAATGCCCTCTGAGGAATAATTTTACGTTCCTCACCCGTGAGTATTTAACGCCTAAATCAGCTACATAAATTGGGAGCACCGACAGCAAGAATATCTGGGAAGATTCCCCTAAAGAAACAAAAATCCAGCAATAAAAACACTCAGCCATACAACGGTAATGATGTCTATAAACCGGTCCCACGCCTTACCTATCTCCGGTATGACGCCCACGTCCAGCGAACAGTGGCGGCTATTAGGCACCATTGCACCTCCACGCAATACAAAAGAGGCGGCTCGCTTCAGCCAAGCCACCTCTTTACACTTTAAGCATTGCTCTAGTGTCTAGCCGTCCGCAATCCCCGGTGGAATAACCCCGGGAATCCACCACTTCTCCCACATTTCGTCTATCTGCGACTGGAAGTAGGCGATGTCCTCCTTGGTGAAGTGGGCAAAGCGCCCCTGCCGCTTGAGGTACTCCTCCACGGGGAGACGCTTCTTGCCCTTGGCCAGCATCTTGGAGGGGCCGTTGAGGGTCACCTTGCCGTCCTCCACCTCGTACTGCACCCAGATGCCCGTCTGGACGGCCAGCATCCCCAGCTCGTGGGAGTACATGGGGTCGTAGTCCCAGCCCTTGGGGCACGGGTCCAGGGTGTGCATAAAGGTGGGCCCGCCGATGCTCAGGGCCTTGCGCACCTTGTTCATCATGTCGGTGGCGTAGGAGGCGCATCCGGTGGCGATGTAGCGCGCCTGAGGATGTCCCACCGCCAGCATACCCGCGGTATTCTTCTTCCACCGCCGGTTCATGATGCGGTGCAAGGTACCAGGTGGGCTGAAGGTGGAGTTGGCGCCCCAGGGGGAGGAGCCCGACACCTGGATATCGGTGTTGGCGTAGGACTCGTTGTCGTACATCAGTATCAGAAGGTTATACTCGTTGTGAGTAAGGGTCGCCGATATGGCCGACAGGCCCATGTCGGCTCCACCACCGTCACCGCAGAAGGCGATGACGTTTATGGGCTCGTCCTTCAGCTTGCCCTTGCTCATGAGGGCCTTTAGGCCCGCTGCGGTGCCCAGCGCTGCCGAGCCTGAGGAACCAAGCTGGGTATGCATCCACGGCACCACCCAGGGAGTGGAGTAGTAAGTGGTGTTGGCCACGTACATGCAACCAGTGCTGCCCAGGACGATAGTCCGGGGCCCAGCAGCCTTGATCATCAGCTTCATCACCAGCGCCGACTCGCATCCCTGGCAGGTGCGGTGACCCGAGGTAAAAAGCTCCTCAACTGGGGACTGCTTTACTCCCTTAAGAGGTATCAGGTCTTGCGTAGTAGTCATATCTCTACTCCCTTACTCCAACCCAGTGGATTTCTTGGCCAGCTTCGCCTTTTTCGGCGGCCTTTTGGGTAACCTCAAACATCTCCTTGGTAACGGGAATGGTGATCTCCCGCCCCCCCAGGCCAGCGATAAAGCCCACGATGGGAACTCGCTTCTCGGCTGAGTACATGATGGAGCGGACCTCGTTGAACAGGACGCCACCGTTGAGGGGTGAGCCCAAGGAGTAGTCCCTGTCTATCACCCCCACCGCCTTAAAGCGGGAGAGGCTCTCCAGTAGCTCAGGGCCGGGGAAGGGACGGAACCACTTGACTCGGATGAAGCCCACCTTATGGCCCTTCTCCCGCAGCCGCCGCACCGTAACCTTCAAGGGAAGGGTCAAGCTGCCCATACCTATCAGTACCACGTCGGCGTCGTCGGTCATGTACTCCTCAAGGAAGGGGTCTCCACCACGCCCAAAGATACGCTTGAAGTCTTCGTGAGCCTCAGTGATAACGTCCCGGGCGCGGCGCATGGCGGCGTCGGTCTGGCGACGGATCTCCATCAGCCAGTCCTCGTTTACCTGAGGGGCGATGGTTATGGGATTGTCGGGATGAAGCTGAAATTTGCCACGGTCGTAGGGCGGCAGGAACCTATCTACCAGACTCTTGTCCGGCACCTGCACGATCTGCTGAGAGTGGGTCAGGAAGGCGCCATCGGTGCTGATGGCGCAGGGAAGAAATACCCGTGGGTCCTCAGCCACGCGCCAGGCCAGCAAGGCGGTGTCTATGCAGTCCTGGGCCGTGGCGGCCCAGTTGAGCATCCACCCCAGGTCCCTAACGGCCAGGGCGTCGTTGTGCTCACAGCCGAAGGCGCCGGGGTCGTCCAGGGCACGGTTCCCCACCATGGCCACCATGGGAATACGCAGGCCGCAGGTGACGGCCAGGACCTCAAAGGCGTAGAACCACCCCACACCGCTGGACCCGGTGAATACCCGGGCCCCCACCGCCGAGGCGTGCTTCACGATCTCGAACTGGGAGTGCTCGCTTTCGGCCACGATGTACTCGCATTTGAGCTCACCGTTGGCGATAAGCTTCGATACGAACTGCATCACCGTATCGTAGGGTCGGATGGGGTAGGCGGTGATGACGTCAACGTCGGCCAGGGCGCAGGCCCTGGCGATGGCCTCGCTGCCGCTTATCAGCTCCTCGGTCTCTAGGGGTTGGGTTGGTGTCTCAGTCGTCATTGCCCACCTCCGCCGTTTGGGACTGCTCCTCGTACTGGCCCACGTGATGGAATCCGTGCTCTCGGACCTCTGTTTTGGATAGAGCTATCTTCTCGTCCAACCAATTCATATAGCCGTCCCGGTCCCGCTTCCAGTGCTCGTACTGGCTGGCGTTGTCGGTGAAGGCCTCCTCGTTGACCATGGTTATACAGTCGGGGACAGGGCACACGTCCTCACAGACGCCGCAGCCGCAGCAGGCCTCCATGTTGGCGTCGTAGAGGGTCTCGGGGGTGACGTCAAAGCAGGAGTCGGGGCACTGGAGCCAACAGAGGGTACACTTGGTGCACGTCTCGAAGTTGACCACTGGCCTCATGGTGCGGGTGGAGAACTTCTTAAACACGGCGCTCCGCACGGGCTCGAAGCCCCCTTCGCCGCCGCGGAAGCCGCCGCCCGGCTTTACAGCAGGAATCACCAGGGCCTCCTCCATGTCGTGCCAGCCCGGCATATCGAACGTGAAGGGCTCCTCAGGGTTGCCTTCGCCAGGCTCCACAGGGGTTACGTGCACCCGCCCATGGGCCCGCTCCGCCGATGTGACCTTCCGCTGGTCCTCCCACTGCTGGATAATGGCCTCCTTGTAGGAGTCCAGGCCCACCATATCGGGGCACACCTTGGCCAGGGCGCCCAGGACTCGGACATCGGTATGATCGTCCTTGTAGACCCACAAGCCAGAGAAGCTCTTGGACCCCTTGACGATTGCCAGGTCGTAGGGCTGGTCCTTGGCGTGAATATCCTCCTTTAGCTGCTCCGGATCCTGGTAGGAGGTGACGATGACCGTGCCATTGGGCTTGGTGAGGGCGTTTATGGGCTGAAGGCCGTACCAGGCCCAGGACTCCACACCCTTGCACAGGGTGTCATCCACCACGATGGATACGTCCACCTGGGTCGGCTCGTACTGGGCCAGGACCTCCTCCAGCTCCACCGCGTCGTCAGCCACCACGGCGAAATATTTGGCGGGGATGCCGTTGCGCTCCGGGGAGTCGCCGTACCGCCCGAAGGCGGTGCCAATCTTCCCCTCCAGCCGAGAGGCCAGGACGATGGAGCGACAGATGTTGCGGGACAGGCTCTTCTGGAAAATACCTCTGTAAACTACCTCCACAGCATAAGTGGTCAACCCACCACCTCCTCTTGCCGTTCTCTGGGAACCATAGCTCCCCCCTTACTTCTGTTACTTGTAGACCTGCCACCGGGGACATGGAAGGGCTCCACCACCGAGATGTGGTGCTCCATGGCCTCCCTGGCGCCCTCGCCATCGCCCTGCTTTATCATGTCCAGGATGTACCGATGCGAGGCCAGGGACCTCTGGGGCCGGCCGGGAGCCTGCAGGGGCTGCTCCCTCGACTGGCCCAGGATGTCCGCCACCGCGGTAACTACCTTGACCAGCGCCGAGTTTTGGGTCGCCTCGGCCATGGCGAAGTGAAAGGCGGTGTCCCCCTCCGCCCCGGTCTCGCCCCGCGATATCTGGTCCGCCTGAGCGGCCAGCATCTCCTCCATCCGCTGGAGGTCCTCCGGCGTGGCCCTCTCCGCCGCCAGGGCGGCGATCTGGGGCTCAAGGATGTGCCGCATCTCAAAGACATCCAGCAGCGCGTCCTTGCCCTCGGACAGGTAGGCCACTAGGGCGTCGTTGACGGGCTCAGGGGCCTCGGCGCGGACAAAGGTCCCCGCACCGGGCATGCTGACCACCAGTTCCTGAAGCTCCAGAGTGCGCATGGCCTCCCGTAGGGAGCTGCGGCTGACCTGAAGCTGCTCCGCCAGCTCCCGCTCCGCGGGGAGGCGGTCTCCTGGCTTCAGCCTCTCGTCACGGATGAGGTCCTGGATACGCTGAACCACGTCCTGAAACAGGCGGCGTCGTTTGATGGCTTTGAGCTGTGTTTCCACTGTTTACCTAATTGGCCAGGTGGTCAGACCAATTTTAGGTCTATGCTAAAGGCGTTGTCAAGAGACTAACTTTCAAACAGTGGAAGTGCCCGATCCTTCCGCCTCCTCAGCCTCAGCCCCCTCCCCCATCTCCTGATGGTCGTAAAGCTCCATCTCGTCTACCAGGGTACCCCGAAACTTGGCCACTCCGGTGCGGTGGGCCGCCCAGATCATGGCCGTGGTGGCCAGCGGGTACGACAGGAGGACAAAGACCAGGGTCAGTCCAGCCAGAAGGCTCACGGAGACGGTGCGCGGTGCGAAGTGGACCACCACCCCCGACAGAATCAAGGCCACACCCCCCGTGGAGGCTAGGCCCGTGGCGTGGAGGCGGGTATAAACGTCGGGGAAGCGCAGCAGCCCCAGGGTGCCCAGAAACATCCAGGCCGCTCCTGCCAGGATCAGAAAGCTTCCGATTTTTTCGGTCAGCTCCATCCTAGAAAGGCCTCCCTCCAACCAGATACTTGGCCACGGCCACGGAGGATATGACGCTCAGGATTGCGATGATCAGGACGGCCACGAAGAACTCAAAGGAGTATTTAACCGAAACCACGGCGATGACTCCTAAAATTATTAGAGTGGTGGTCTCAACGGCCAGCAAGCGGTCCACCAGGGAAGGACCCTTTAGGAACCGCAGAAAGGCCACGGCCAGGGAGGCGGTTAATAAACCAAGGGCTACGTCAAGGGCGACATCCACCATCGCAGTCCCTTTCCAAAGTGCACTTCAAGGTGTTGCTGCAACTGCTCTCGCGCTACCTCGATGTCCTGCACATCCAGGACGTGGACGTAGAGGTAGTGACGGTCCGGGGAGAACTCTATGGTTATGGTCCCCGGCGTGAGGGTGATGGAGTTAGCCAGGATGGTCTGCTCCAGGTCCCCCATCTCCCCGGTGTGGAGGCGCAGGACGGCGGGTTGTACCCGGCGACGAAAGCGAAGGATTAGAAGGGCAACCCGTAGATTGGCCAGCGCCACCACCCAGAGGTAGCGGGCCACCGCCACAGCCAGCTCCCCAGGTCGCCGCCAGTCCGTACCTTCAGTTACGAATACGCTGGCCAGAATACTTCCCTTAAACCAGAGAAAGAGCGCCACCGCCATAAGCAGGCCCGCCAGAGCCGCCACCCACTCCAGGGTGCTTCCCAGGAACACCCACAGAGCCACCACCAAAGCTATAAAAATTAGCGCTCGCACAGTACCTTCCTCATTCTAGCAGGGCCAGATTCACGGCGTCGATGTATTCGGTGGGGTCCATAAGCTGTCTCGCCGCCTCGGTAGTTATGTCATGTAGGCCTCCAGCGGCAAAGGCCAGCACCACAGTAACCAGGCCCACCAGGGCGATGGGCACAAGAAGGGGATACTCGCTACCCTGACGGTGGCTATGTCCTGTATCCTCCCTCGCTTCCCCCCAGAAGACCCACTGCCATACCTTAAACATAACGAACAGGGTCATAAGGCTGGCCGCCAGGGCCACCGCGCCGATGGCATATCCACCGACGGTGGCCAGGTCGAAGCTGGCCTGAAGAAGGGCCAGCTTACCCCAAAAGCCGCTGAAGGGCGGCACTCCCGCCAGGGATAGGGCCGGTATGAGGAACGAGGCGGCTAACAAGGGATATACCCTCGCCAGCCCTCCCAGACGGTACAGGTCCCCCGTCCCCTTCAGCCGTTCCACGCTGCCCGCAGTCAGGAAAAGGGCCGCCTTTACCAGCATATACTGCAGGATGAAGAAAATAGCCGCCGACACCGAGGCCACGGTAAACAGGGCCAGCCCCATTATCATGTAGCCGACCTGGCTGATAATGTCCCAGGATAGAAGGGTCCGAAAGTCTCGCTGGGCTATAGCCCCCAGGGCGCCAAACCACATGCTCAGGCCCGCCATGGTGAGCAAAATAGGCTGGAAGAAGGCCTGGTCGTGGCCCAGAACCAGGGTGAACACCCTCACCATGCTATAGACCCCCACCACGGTCAGCACTCCGCCGAAGAAGACGGCCACCCCGGAAGGGATGTGACTGTAGGCCCCAGGGAGCCAGAAGTGGAGGGGGATCAACGCCGCTTTGATCCCAAAGGCCACCAGCAGCAGGACGGCGACAGCGGTGATTATGCTCTGGTCCTCCGCCGAGGCCACCCTTATGGATAGGTGGGCCATGTTCAGAGTGCCCAGTTCGCCGTACAGGAGCCCTATGCCGATAAGAAGGAAGGTGGAGGCCACCACGTTAATGACCACATACTTGAAGGCGGCCTCCATCTGGAGCTTCCTCCCTCCTATGGCCATCAGGGCGTAGGAAGCCAGGAGGGTGACTTCGAAGAAGACGAACAGATTGAAGATGTCCCCGGTCATAAAGACACCGTTGACCCCGGCCAACAGCAGCAGCATAAAGGGGTAGATGTATCGCTCCTGCCAGCGCTCCTGGGCCAGCATGGTCAAACCCAAACTTGCGATGGCTACCAGGGCCGTGGCCGACACCATCATTGTGCTGAACAGGTCCGCCACCAGGACGATGCCAAAGGGACCCGGCCAGTCTCCCAAACTGGAGGCGAGGATGCCATCGTCCCGAACCATGAACAGCGTATAGAAGGCCAGCCCGGCCACGGCGGAAGCGGTGAGCAGACTGACCACCCTGGCGATGCGTACCCTTCCCCAGACGGCAACCAGCAGCACCCCGCCCGTCAAGGGGACCAGTATCGGAGCAACAAGAAGAAAATCGGTCATCCGCGCAAGTTCCTTAAATCGTCTAGGTCATCGCTGCCCACTTCGCGATGGGTCTGGAAGGTAAGTATCAGCAGAAAGGCTGCCAGTCCGAAGCCTATAACAATGGCCGTGAGGATCAACGCCTGGATCAGCGGATCGGCGAAAGACTGCGCCTGAACGCCCTCCTCAATCACGGGAACGGCACCCTTCCTCAAGCGCCCGACGGTAAATATGGTCAGGTTGGCGGCGTGGGACATCAAAAGGAGGCCGATAACCACCTTGATAATGCTTCGCTGTAGCAGCAAGAAGAGGCCGCCGCCGGCCAGGACTCCAATGGCAATGGATATCGGTATCTCCATCCTCAGTCCTCTCTCAGGGCCAGAACGGCGGTCATCAGGCCACCCACTACCAATAGGAAAATCCCAGCGTCGAAGGCCTGGGCCAGGGCAAACTCCATCTCCACACCCAAAACCGGCACGTGGGCCGAGGAGTGGAAGCTGGTCAGGAAGGGAAACCCTTTGATGAGGGCCACTGTTCCCACCACTACCGAGACAAGTAGGCCCGCGGCCATGATGATTCTATAGGGCAGGCAAAGGAATTTTGGAACCTGGTCGTACCCATGGGCCAGGTACTGAAACCCAATGACCCCGGCCATCAAGACCCCGGCGATGAACCCCCCGCCGGCCCTGTTGTGGCCGTTTAGCAGCAGATAAAGGACCAGCACCGCCATAAAGGGGAACATCAGGGAGGCAACAGTTCGCAGCAGCGGTCCTCGCTCCATATCAGCCCCGCTCCCTTACGGCCCGGACCATGGCAAAGACCGCCACAGCCGCTATAGCCACCACGGTAATCTCCCCCAGGGTGTCGAAGCCACGGAAGTCCACCAGAATAGTGTTGACCACGTTCTTGGCCTTGGCCACCGCCTCAGTGTTTTCGATGAAAAATGGAGATATTGAAGGGTGCTGGGGAGTCACAAGCACCGCCAGCAGCAGGACCGTCACCAGGGCGCCGAAGGCCGCCGAGAATACGAGCTGCAGGGCCACAACGGACCTGGCGGCGGAGACGTTGAACATCCTCAGCATGTGACGAAGCCCCAGCATGAACAGCACTACCATGAGAAGCTCCACCACGATCTGGGTGAGGGCCAGGTCTGGTGCGCTGTACAGAGCGAATATAGCGGCCACCAGTATCCCTACGAACCCCAGGTTGAACACGGCTTCCAGCCGTCGTCTCCTAAAGATGATTGCGATTCCTCCCAGTCCCACCAGGGCTGCGAGGCCGTAGTCCAGAACCCCAAGGTCAACATCCTTGGTCAGGTCAGAGAAAGGGGGACCATCGGCCCGGATGAGCCCGGCGGTGACCAGCGCCATGACTACAAGAATGATGACCACAACGTACCTACGGAGATCGCCGTTCTGGAGGTGCCAGTAGATGCGGGGCACCGCACTGTAGGTGAAGTCCACCGTAGCCTGGTACCCACGTACAAAGGTGCCCCGGGTCGTCGCAGGCGACAGCAGGTCGTTGATGCGACCGATATGGGGGTAGGCCGCTATCCCAGCCACTATGACCACGACGCTCAGTGCCAGAGGAAGGTTGAAGCCGTTCCACAGGTGCAGCGACACGTCGGCGGGACGCTGAGTGATGGCTGCAACGGCTGGCGAGATCAGGTCCCCGGCCACCAAAGCTGGGTAAACTCCGATGGTGACGATGGCCACAGCCATGACTCCGGGGGCTAAGACCAGAGCCAGGGACGGCTTCTGAGGACTCTGGGTAGCGTACCTGGGGCTACCAAAGAAGGCTCCAAGCAGGAATTTAAGAGAGTAGGTCAGTGTGATGACGCTGCCAACCACCAGGACCAGGGGTAAAAGCCATCCTTCCACCCCCGAGGAGGCCAGGGAGGCGTCCAGCAACACCTCCTTGCTAACAAACCCGCTCAGGGGCGGAATGCCTCCCGAGGACAGGGCGGCAATGGTGGCCACCACCGCCAGCCCGGGCATAGCGCCAACCAGCCCTCCGAGGCGCCGCAGGTCCCGGGTGCCCGTTTCATGCTCAATAGCCCCGGCCACCAGGAACATAGCGCCTTTAAAGGTGGCATGGCTCATTAGGTGAAGGGTTGCCGCCTGAGCAGCCAGATCGGTCCCCAAACCATACAGGGCCACCATCATTCCCAACTGGCTCACTGTTGAGTAGGCCAGCAGTGCCTTGAGATCGTGCTGGCGAAGCGCCAGGACCCCTCCAATCACCAGGGTGGCCATACCCAGGATCACCAGGGTCACCTCCCACTGAGCAACGCCAACAAAGACCGGGGTCAGTCGGGCCACCAGGAAGACTCCCGCCTTGACCATGGTGGCCGAGTGAAGGAAGGCGCTTACGGGGGTAGGGGCTACCATGGCCGACGGAAGCCATATATGGAAGGGGAAGAGGGCCGACTTAGTTACGGCCCCCACAATTATCAGGGCCACAGTGGGTATCAGTAAGGGGCTTTCTTGGAGCTCCGACGCCCTGGCCCATATCTCGCGGAGCTCAAAGGTGCCCAGGGTTACGTAGATGAGGAGGAAGCCCGCCAGCATGGTAAGACTTCCAAGGGTGGTGACCACCAGAGCCTGGACCGCATTCCATCGAGACCCCTCCTCCCGGTCCGACAGGCCTATGAGGAAGAAAGAGCTGATGGTGGTCATCTCCCAGAACAGGTAGAGGACTATCAGGTTGGAGGAGGTCACCAGCCCCAGCATGGCTCCTGCAAACACCAGCATCCAGCTGTAGAACTTCAGCCGGTGAGGGTGGTGGGCCATGTACTGTTGGGAGTACAGGAAGATAAGGGAGCCTATGCCCGTGATAAGGAGTACAAAAAAGAGAGCGTATCCGTCCAGAAGGAAGGATAGATTCACCCCCATGCTGGGTACCCAGTCGAAGGAGAAGACGGGAGGCCGGCCATCGGAGACCCGGGGAATTTGGGTCAGAGCCAGGCCGAATAGGGAGGCGGTCACTCCAGCGGACACCAAGCCCAGATTGCGCCGGAGGAGGGATGGAAGAAATGGAAGAACGGCCCCTACGCCCATGGGCAGGGCGAAAAAGAGGAGAATCATTACTGTCTTAGCTCACGATCAGCAGTACTGAGAGCATCGGTTTCGGATGACAAACTCAAGATCGCCGTCCAGTTTACCAGGCTCAACGTTGCTGGTGATAGATGCCAATGATGCCCTTCAAGGGCTTTAATGTTCTCCATTGCCTGTCTAACATCCCTCCTTTTTGAGAAGAGTCAACGTAATAGGCTTGGTTCAAAGACATACCTTGACAGCAACTTCCAGCCCTAAGTAACATCTTGTAGACCTAAGGTACCTGCCTTGAGGGGAGGGAAGATTGAAAAGCATCAACATTGACCGCAGTAAACGTCTGGGACAGGAACCGAACACGGGGCACAACCGCTGGCATCCCGATATTCCCCCGGCGATAGAAGCAAACGAGGGTGAGGAGGTAGTGCTTCAGACCAGGGACGCCCTGGATGGCCAGCTAAATCCCGCCACCACCGAAGCCGACTTTGCCGACATCCAGCCGGGCGCCATTCATCCCCTTACCGGTCCGGTGCTGGTCAAGGGAGCCCAGCCAGGAGACCTGCTAGAGATTGAGTTCCTGGACATCGTGCCAGAGCCCTGGGCCTTCAGCGTCATCCTCCCAGGATTCGGGTTCCTCCGCGACATCTTTACCGATCCTTTCATGGTCCACTGGGACATCGCCGATGGCTGGGCCACGTCGCAACAGATTCCAGGCGTTCGCATCCCGGGCGCCCCCTTCATGGGCGTCTCGGGAGTCGCCCCCTCCCATTCGCAGCTTCAGGAGTGGACCAGACGAGAAAACGACCTCATAGCTAAAGGCGGCATGGTCCTGCCACCCGACGCCGAGGGCGCAGTCCCCGCCCAAGGCCCCGCGGCCACGGAGGGTTTGCGCACCCTCCCGCCCCGGGAGAACGGCGGCAACTTCGATGTAAAGCAGCTATCCAAAGGCTCCAAGCTCCTTCTCCCAGTGGCCGTAGAAGGGGTCCTTTTCTCCACTGGAGACGCCCACTTTGCTCAGGGGGACGGCGAGGTGTGCGTTACCGCCGTTGAGATGAGCGCCACCGTCAGCCTGCGCTTCCGGGTGCTCAAAGGCGAGGCGGAGCGCCACGGTATCCTGTGGCCCCGGTTCATGCGCAGCGACTACTTCATCGATCCCCAGTGGGCCGCCCCGCGAAATTTCATCGCCACCATGGGGATGCCGGTCACCGATGAGGGGGTCAATGAGGGAGAGAACCTTACCCTTGCCTGCCGCAACGCCCTGATAAACATGATAGACTTGCTGCAAGAGAGGGGCTTCAGCCGTGAGCAGGCCTACGTCATCTGCAGCGTGGGGGTGGACCTCAAAATAAGCAACGTAGTGGACGTGCCTAACTTCGTAGTCTCCGCTTTCCTACCCGAGGATATCTTCCAGGGGTAGATGGAGTTGGATTACTAGCCCAAGTTGGATTAAACGAGAGGTGTGAAATGCCGGAAATCCATACGGAGATTGGAATCAACGCATCCCCGGAGAAGGTTTGGAATATACTGACCGACTTTTCCGCTTTTCCAGAGTGGAACACCTTCATACCCTCCGCCGAGGGGGAGTTGGAGGAGGGAGCCCAGCTCAACGTCGTCGTCAGGCCCATGGGCGGCAAAGGCATGACCATAAAACCCACGGTGCTAAAGGTAGATGAGAACCGAGAGCTCCGGTGGCGTGGAGCCCTTCTCAACGGCCTCTTTAGTGGTGAGCACTCATTTATCATCCAGGGAGTGTCGGAAGGCAAGGTCCGCTTTATGCACAGTGAGTCCTTTAAAGGCGTGTTGGCCCCTTTGATGTGGCCCATCATTCGCAAGTCCACACGCCGCGGCTTTGAGGCGATGAACGAGGCTCTCAGGGACAGGGCGGAGGGAAAGGCCCCATCCGCGGATAGCCCTCCTGAGGAACCTCAATCTCCCTCCGAGGAACCTCCTACCGAGACAGAGACGCCGTCTTAAGAATGTAGCCCCGCCGCTCCGAGGGGAAGTGGCCCGACAGCACAAAGGTCCGCCCCGTCTGCAGCGAGGTGAAGCCGTAGCGGGATCGCACCTTGTCCATGACGACTGAGAGGTCCAGGAACTTCTCCTCGGGCCGCCTAAAGAGGGTCAGTTGCGGCACGTCCAACACCAGGTCTGAGACGCTTATTCCAATGAGCCTCGCTTTCTCCCTTCGCTCCTTCAACGTTTTGAGAAGGATGGC